>NZ_JBVJFA010000010.1:0-253936 GCF_055588085.1 Streptomyces sp. NPDC046303 | reverse complement strand
CCCCCCCCCTTCTCCCCCCCCCCCCCCCCCCCCCCCCCACCCCCCCCCCCCCCCCCCCCCCCCCCCCCCCCCCCCCGCTCCGGGAGTGACGAGAGGCCGGCGGCCTTCGCCGGTGCGGCCTACCGGTGGATCACCGGCGCGGCCGCCCCTCAGACATCGAGCGCACGCCCTGCGGAGTCCCATGCCCGCAACGCCTCGTCGGACGGCGGGGTGAGGACGAGGCCCGCCGGCGTGTGGTCGACACTGCCCGCAAGGGCTTCGTCCTCGGCGGCCGGCCAGTCCACGACGATGTGATCGCCGGGCGGAATGTCGTGCTCCATACCGGCGGGCTCGAACATCACGTTGAGCCGATCGCCACCGTCGTTCCTGAAGATGATCTTCACGGCGAAAACCTTACCAATTGTCGAGGTAGTGCTGGAGGACCTTCGCGCGCTGCTGGGCGCTCGGGCTCTGGTTGCCCTTCGCGGTCGACACTTCGTCGATCTTGGCGAAGTAGTTGCGGAGGGACTCGATCTCCTCGCGGCTGAAGAACTTCTTGACCTCCGTGAGGTGCTTCGGGTCCAGGAACTTGGGGTCGAGGCTGCCGTCCTGCCGCTGCCACAGCTGGATCACGTTGTCCTCGCGCCCGAGCTGCCCCAGGTTGCCGACCTTCTTGTTGCCGAGCATGGCGACGGCGTCCTTGAGGAGGGCCTGCACCTCGGGGTGCTGGCCGACCGGGCCGCACCACTTCACCGTCTCGTTGTGGACGAGCACGGGAACGTCGGCGGCGAACACGTAGTACGTGTGGATGCCGTCGACCGTCAGGTTGTGCACCCGGATCTGCTCGGTCCGGGCACGGACGCCGACGAGCTCCCTGAGTTCGCCGTCCGCAGTGCGCAGGAGGTCACCGGCCTCGAGGTCCTCGGCGTCCACCCAGTCGTGCCGGTTGGCGACCCAGAACGGGTGCCCGTCGGTGGCCGTGATGGTGCCCGTGGCGTTCCCGGCCGCGCCGTCGGTGTCGACGGTCAGCGCCCGGAGGTTCTTGCTGCCCTCTCCGACGATCAGGGCGGTGACGGCGCGGCGCTCGGTCCTGCCGGTACCGGGATCGGTCGCCACGACGCGCTCCCCGACCCGGATGTCCTCGATCGGCTTGCGCGTGCCGTCGGCCATGAGGACGGGAGTCCCCGGCACGAAGCTGTTCTTGGGCTTCGACGAGGCCTCGCACACCTTGCGCGCTTCCTCGAGGATCTCCTCGCCCTTCTGGACCAGCTTCTTCGCCGCCGCCGACTTGTCGAGGAAGTCGTCAAGGCCGCCGACGATGCGGACGAGGGCCTTGGCGATCGCCGGCGTCTCCTTGATGACCTTCAGCGCCTTGCCCCAGGGAAGGCTGCCGACCACGGCCCAGAAGCAGCTCTCGAAGTTGCCCTCGGTGAAGCACTTCTTGATGTCCTCGAAGAGGAGGTCGACGATGATCTCGCCGCCGTTCTCCATCAGGAAGTCGACGAGGTCCTTCTCGGCCAGCTGGCGGGCCTTCTCGTACGCCTCCGGTGAGATGCCGGCCTTCCTCAGCGCATCGAGTTCGTCTTCGCCGAGCTCCCGGGTCTTGCCCTTGCTCGCGGCTTCCTTCGCCGCCGCCTCCCGGGCCTTGCGCTCCTGCTCGCGCTGGTACTCCTCGGCCTTCTTCGCCGCCGCGTCCGCCTCGCGGGCGTACGTGTTGGCGTTCTTGGCCGCGGCCTCCGCCGCCTTGGCGTGGCCCTCCGCCGACTCCGCGAACTTGTTCGCGTCCGCGGCGTCCTTCTCCGCCTGGGCGGCGGCGCCCCGGGCGACGGTCGCCTCGTGCTCCGCCAGGGTGGCGGCGCTGTTCGCGGCCACCGCGTGGCTGTCGGCCTCGGCCGCGGCGCCCCGGGCGCGGGCCGCCTCCGCCTCCGCCTGGTTGGCGGCGTTACGGGCCGCGGTCGCGTCCGCGTAGGCCTGCTTGGCGGACTCGCGGGCGAGCGTGGCATCGGCCTGGGCCTGTGCGTCGGCCTGGTGGGCGCGGGCCGCGGCCGCGCGGGCCTTGGCGCCGTCCTCGGCGGCCTGCGCCGCCGACTTCATGGCAGCCGCGGCGGAACGCGCGGCGCTCGCGGACGAACGCGCCGCCGCCGCGGCGGCCTTGAAGGCCGGAGCGACCTGGGCGTTGGCCCGCTGGGCCGCGGCCTCGGCAGCCTCGGCGGCCTTGACCGCCTCCGCGGCCTTCGCCTCGGCCGAGGCGACCTGCTCCGCGCCCATCTCCTCCGCCGCGGTGGCGACCGCGGCGGCGAAGTCGGCGTCGACGTCCTTCCCGGCGAACGGCGCGGTCAGCTCGATGGCCGTGTTGGCCGGCTCGGCGATGCCGGCGGCCGTGCTGCGTGCCGCCACCGCCGCCTTGACGGCGATGGTGGACTGGACCCGCGCCATCGCCGCTTCACGGACGGCACCCTGGGCCTCGTCCTTGGTGCGGTTCGCGGCCTGGAGGGCGTTGTTCGCCCGCATGGCGGCGAGACCGGCCAGCCGGGCGGCCTCGTGCGCGGCGATGCCGGCCCGTGCCTCCTGGGCGGTGGCCTCCGCGGCCTTCTGGTTGGCGCGCTGGGCGGCGGCGTGCGTGAGGGCCGCCTCGGCCTCCGCCTTGTTCGCGGCGGCGTTGGAGGCCGCTGCGGCCGCCTCGGCCTTGTTCGCGGCGGTGTTCGCCCGCGCGGCGTGCGCGGTGGCCTCGGCCGCCGCTGCCCGCGCCCGGGCCGCCGCACCCGCGGCCTCCGTCGCGGCGGAACGCGCCCGTACGGCGGCACCCCCGGCGGTGTCGGCGGCGCTGCGGGCCTGACCGGCCGCCTGGCCCGCCGTGTTGGCGTCGGCGCGCGCCTGGTCGGCGGCGGCCCGGGCCACACCCGCGTCGATCGTGCCGCGACCGGAGGCGGCGATCGCCTCGGTCGCCTTGGCCCGGGCCTCCGCCGCGTCGTGCCGCTGCTCGGCCGCGAACGCGGCGTTGCGGGCGTTGCGGGCGTTGGTCTCCTCGTCCCGCGCCTTGCGGTCCGCCTCGGCGGCGATGCCGTCCTGGTGGGCGGCCGAGGCACGCGCGGACGCCGCCGTCGCGGCGGCCGCCTGCGCCTGCGCGCGGGCGGCGGAAGCGGTACGGGCCTCGGCCTCGGCGCGCGCACGCGCCGCCGCGGCGATGTCCCGCTCGCGCTCGGCCCGCGCCCGGGCCGCCGCGGCGAGGTCGCGCTCAGCCTCGGCGATCTTGCGCTGCTCGGCCGCGATCTTGGCCTGGCGCTGCGCCTCGATACGGGCATCGCGGGTCTTGCGGGCGTGTTCCCACGCCTCGCGCTCCGCCTGCTCGGCCGCGACGCGCGCGTCCTTGGCCCGCGCCGCGGCGGTCGCGGCGATGCCCGCCTGCTTCTCGGCGGCCTCGGCCAGCCGGGCCGCGGCCCGGGCGTGCTCCTCGGCGTTCGCCCGCCACTTCTTGGCCTGCTGCTCGTGCAGCTCGGCCTGGTTCTTGGCGTTCAGGCCGGCGGCGTCGGCGGCGGTGGCGTCCACCGCGTGCTGGGCCGTCTGGCAGGCCTTCACCGCGGCTTCCGCGGCGGCGGCGATGCCCGCGGCGACCTCGGACCACTGGGTTCCGTGCTCCAGGCCGGTCTGCACCAGCACATCGGCCTGGATCTTGGCCTGCGCGGCCGCGACCTGGGCGGCCTTGGCGGCGTCCTGGGCGTACCCGAGCTGACGTGCGACCTCGGCCTTGACCGGGTCGTAGTTCGACAGGCGCTTGCCGACGCGGTCGGCGGCGAGCATCCGGTCCGCGTCCCGCGCGGCGGAGGCCGCCGAGGACATGGCGTTGGAGGCGTTCTTGAGCGCCTTGACGGCGTCGCCGTGGGCGGCGATCAGCTTGGTACGGGCCTCGGCGGCCACGGCCGCCTTGCGGGCCAGCTCACGCAGCTTCTCCGCCGCCTCCTGGGCCTCCTTCTGCGCCTTCTCGTGCGCGGCCCGGTCGTCGGCGTCCTTCTGCGCGGCGACCTGGTAGCCCTTCTCCAGGAACTCCGCGATCACCGCGTCGTTCTTGGAGTCCAGCGCGGCCTGCGCGGCCTGCTTCACCGCGGGCCCGCCCACCGACGCGAGCATCTCGACGCGCTTGCGGTTCTCCTCGGCGCGCTTGGCGGCGTTCTGCTTGTCCGCCTCGTCACGCTGCTTGGCGATGTCCGCGCCGAAGGCCAGGAAGTCGGCGCGGTCCTGTGCCGTCCCCTTGAGGACCCGCTCGACCTCCGCGTTGAAGAACGGGCCGCCGGTACCGCGCAGCTTCTCGATCTGCTGCCGGTTCGCGACGTCCGTTCCGGCGCGCTTGTCCTTGGCGCGCTGGCGGGCCTCGGCCTCGCCGCGCTGCAGGAACTCCCGGATGGCGTTCGGGTCGGTGCTCTCCAGCGCCTTCCTGGCGGCCTCGCGGACTTCCTCTTCCTCGTCGAACTCGGCGAAGTCCTCGACCAGTTGCCGGTCGCGCTCGTCGCTGATCTGCTGGAGCTCGGACTTCGTGGCAGGCGCCGCGCCGGCGGTCTTCGGCTTGAGCGCCCCTGCCAGCTGGTCCAGCGTCGCGAGCGTCTTCGTCAGCGACGCCTTCTCGTCACGTGCGGCCGTCGCCGCAGCGGCCTCGCCGGTAGCGGTGCCCAGCACCGCCACGACGACCGCTGTCGACACGGCCTTCCGTACGTTCGCGGCCACGCGCACGCGTAGCCTTCCGGCCTTGGGCCGGACCCTTCCCCACACGGGAAACCCCCTAGACGAATGGATCAAGAAACCCCTGTCCAGGTCAGCGGACGGGGGTGGTCGATTGCCGTCCGGCCGGCCCCGCTCAAGGGCCGGCCGGACCGCCGGGATCAGCCCCGGGCGCGGTTCTCGCCGTCCTGGGCGCGCTCGAACATGGCCTTCCAGAACGCGGCCGCCTCGGTAGCCCCGGTCTGCTCCCCGGCCCAGGCGCCCTGGTTGGTCCCGGCGGCGCCCGAGATCGCCTTCCAGAGCTCCTCCGCCGATTGCTGGGACAGCAGGGCGACGGCACGCCAGTTCTCCGCCTGGGCAGCGGCGGCCGCCTGCTCGGCCAGCCAGGCGCGCTGCGCCGCGTCGGCGTGTTCGGACACCGCCCTCCAGGCCCGCTCCGCCTCGGCGCGGGCCTTGGCCGCGTCCGCCGCGTCCTTGACGGCCGCCTCGGCCGCCGTGGCCTCGCGGATCAGGAGCGTCAGCGCGTGGTGCCGCATCGTTTCCGCATCGGCGACACGCGTCCGGTACGCCTCCAGGTCCAAGGCCGCGCCGGTGGCCCAGCCGTAGCCGAAGAACTCCGCCGCGTCCGTGTCCGCGGCACCCGGCCGCAGCGCCCACTGCGCCGCGACCCGTACCTGCTCGCCCGGATCGCGCTCACCGAGGGCGCGTACGAAGTCCCGGTCCCTGGCGGCTACTTCGAACCGCTGCTGTGCGGTGGCCTCGCGCGCGGCGCGGTCGCGCCGCTGCGCGTCGGCGTACCCCGTCTTCACGAACGCCGCCTGCTCGGCGGCGCTCCCCTTCAGCGCCCGCGCGGCGGCCGCCCGCACCTCGGGGGAGAACCCCACCGTGTGCGTGGCCGCGACGCGCTCGCAGAACGCCTTGTTCCGGGCGCGCGTGTCCCGAGCCCGCTGCTTGGCGTAGTCGAAACCGCCGCCGGGCGCGAGCCACTCGAGGAGCGCCTCGTCGCCGCGGGAGCTCCGCAGCGCGTTCCACGCCGACGTCCGCACCTCGGCGGCCGGATGCGTCTTCGCCATCTGCGTCACCCGCCGGCGCGCCTCCTCGACGGCCGCGGCCAGTTCGGGCGACAGCGTCTGCTCCGCCTGGCCGCCCGCAACGATGGACGCCGAGGACACCGCGGACGACGGAGAGGCGGCCGCGACACGGCCGTCCGCCCACGCCGGCACCACGCCCGCGAGCGCGATCCCGCCCGCCAGCGCACTGGCCGTCACCGTCCGCACACCCCACCACTGACGACTCAACTGAAGACCCCCTTGGGAAAAGAAGAACGTGTTCACAGCCGAAGAGGGGCAGGGCCGTACGCCCGGCCCTGCCCCTCCGCGACCTCAACGGGCCTGCTCACGCGCCCCGTTCGGCAGGCTCACTTGACCTGCTGGACCTGCCACAGCTGGGCGTCGGACCGGTTGCACGTGTACAGCTGCGTGTCCACGCCGTTGTCCTTCTTGGCCCTGGGGACGTCCAGGCACATGCCGGCGGCGTGCGTCGGCGTCACCTCGTACAGCTTGCGCACGGGGTCGACGAGGATCAGCTGCCAGCGCTGGTGCGCGCCCTGCCCGCACGTGAACTGCTGGACCGCGGAGCCCGGCTTGGTGCCGTGCTGCTGCACCTCCAGGCACTTGCCGGTCAGGACGGAGCGCAGCTCGAAGCTGCCGCCCGGCGCGGCGACGGCACTCCACTGCTGGGCGGTGCTGCCGTTGCAGGTGTACTGCTGGACGTTGATGCCGTCCGTGGTCTTGCCGCCTTCGACGTCCAGGCACTTGCCGCTGTGGGCGGCCGTGAGCTGGATGGCCGCGGGCGCCGTCTGGCCACGGGCCTGCTGCTCCATCGCCGTGGCGCGCGCCACGGCGGCGGCCTCGCGGGCCGCCTCGGCGGCGTCTTCCGCGCTCGTGGCTCCGGCGGCCTGCACGGCGGTCGCGGTGCCGGCCAGCACGGCGAAGGTGGCCCCTACGGCCAGGGCGGCCCGGATGATCCGAGACATGATGGGATCGGTTTCCTCTCGCGGGTTTCGGATGCTCAGGCTGCCGTGACCGGCTGGATGCGCCACTTCTGGGCGGACGTGCCGTTGCACCCCCACAGCTGCACGCCGGCGCCGTCTGCCGTGCTGCCGGACGTGACGTCCAGGCAGCGGTTCAGGTTCGCGGGCGTGTGGGCGGGACGCAGCTCGTACAGCTCGTTGGCGATGTCGGTCATGACCAGGCGCCAGCGCTGCTGCTGG
Organism: Streptomyces sp. NPDC046303; assembly: GCF_055588085.1. Taxonomy (NCBI): domain Bacteria; kingdom Bacillati; phylum Actinomycetota; class Actinomycetes; order Kitasatosporales; family Streptomycetaceae; genus Streptomyces; species Streptomyces sp. NPDC046303. The sequence goes on along the minus strand of NZ_JBVJFA010000010.1, from coordinate 246,975 downwards.
ACGCCGACGCACCACCACTGCTGGACGACCGTGCCGGTCGCGGTGCCGGAGTTCTCGACGTCGAGGCACTTGCCGCTGTGCCTGAACTTCAGCTCGAAGGTGCCCGCACCGGTGGGCACCATGTCGAGCTTCTGGTTCTCGGCGTCGGCGACGCACGGGGACTGGGTGGCGTTGCTGCCGTTGCGCAGGGCGGCGTTGGCGATGGTGAGGCACTTGCCGCTGTGCTCGGCCTTGAGCTGCACGGCCGACGGCGCCGCGGCAGCGGCAGCGGCGGTCGGGGCGGACGGGGTGTCCGCGGCGACGGCGACGGTCACGCCGGCGGCGAGCACGGCGGCGCTGGCCCCGATGGCCAGAACGGATCGGACGATCCGAGACATGGGGTGTTTCCGTTCTTCTCAGGTGGGAGGAAAGGATTCTGCTGCGACTGTGACGCGACTGCGACTGCGACTGCGACTGCGGTCAGCGCGCGAGCGGGGCGGCGACCTTCCAGGTGGCGTCCTGGGCGAAGTCCTTCTCCGCGTCGAAGCGGTTCTTGGCGCTCTTGTCCGCCGCGTACAGGTCGCCCTGGTACTGGCGCAGGAAGCGGCCGGGCTTGGCCGCCGACTCGAACGACGTACCGGAGCCGCTCAGGGCCTTCTTCGCGCACCAGGTGGCGTCCTTGCGGAACTGCGCGCTGTTGTCACTGGCGGTCAGCCGCACCCGCAGGTCCTTCTGCATCAGGTAGTGGCCGGGCTTGCGGGCGGACTCGAAGGAGTAGCAGTTCGGCTGGCCGCCCAGGGCGGGCACCACGACCCAGGTGGCGTCCTCGCGGTCGGCCTGCTTCGAGCCGGCGGAGACGGGGGCGATGAACGCCTCGCCGGCGTCGACACCGGACTGCCGCACGACGAAGCCGGCCAGCTTGGCGTTCCCCGGCTGGAGCGTCTGCCGCTTGGCGCGGTAAAGGCTCTCCTCCTTGAGGAACTGCGCGACGGCCTCGTCGCCGGCGGCCAGCGCCGTCTTCGCGGCCGCGACCAGGTTCGGGTTCACACCGGTCTTCTCCGCGGCGGCCCGGATCTGCGTGAGGAGCAGCCGGTTGGCTTCGGCGATCTTCTTGCGGCGCGCCTCGTCGTCCTTCTTGTAGGCCTCTTCGGCGCCGGTGTGGATGAACTGCTTCCACACGGCCGGGTCGGGGCTGAGGACCGCGCGCTGCGCCGCCGCGTAGAGCTCGCTCTCCTTGGCGTCGGCCGGTGCGCTGCGCAGCAGTTCGCGGATGAAGTTGTCGTCGCCGAGGACCAGCATGGCCTCGCTCGCCGTCACGCGGAACAGCGCGGCCGCGTTGGCGCGGGCCGCCCGCTCCTTGCGGCGCTCGGCCTCCTCGCGGTTCTTCTCCTCCAGCTCCTTGAGCTCGGCGGCCACGTCGCGCTGGTGGGCCTCGCGGGCGCCGTTGGTGATGAACTCCCGCCAGGCGACGGTGTCGCCGGCCAGGGCGGTCGCGGCGGCGGCGCGGACCTCGGGACCGGCGGCCTCGTGGCGCATCACGGCGCGGATGAAATTGTCGTCGCTGAGGTCGAGCAGGTCGGGGCTGTTCGGGATACCGACCGCGATCAGAGCCTGGGACTTGGCGAGCCGGGCCTCGCGGGCGGCATCGGCCTTGTCCTTCTCGCGCTGCTTGTCGACGGCGTACGCCTCGTGGATGCCGGTGACGATGAACGCGACGTGCTCGTCGGCCGCGTCGCTGATCATGGCCCCCTCGGCGGCCAGCCGCACGGAGTCGAAGGCCTCCCCGCCGTCGCGGGCCTTCTGCCAGAGGGCGTGGACGAAGTCGATGTCGCTGAGCAGCAGTACGTCCGGGCTCGGGTCGAGGCGCACGACGGCGGCGGCGTCGACGCGCTGCTTGTCGGTGGTCCCGATACCGGCGGCGGCCGCGGCGGCCGCCGGGGTGGCGACCGCGATGAGCGGCGCGGCCACGCCGCTGACGGCGGCCAGCGCGGTGGCCGTCACGAGCCCGCGGGTGACGGCCTTCGTCATACGACCGGAGTTCGAGTAGCTCTTCTTCATTCTGTTTTCGGCTTCCCCCTGCTAGGTCCCGCACGCAGTTCCCCATGCGTGCGGGAAGGTCGGTGGGCGCAGTCTTGAAGATCATTCAAAGGTCAGTCAAAACGGAATTGACCGCTCCTGCCCCGGTTGCCGCACATCTGGCGCTTTGTTGCCGCCTTTTCAGCCAAATTTCCGCCGAAACCAGCCTTGTGCGGGGCAGCGCGGACTGAGAAATGGCCTGAAATGGCCGATTTCGCACGCGGGAAGGCGTCGGGGTGCGCCGGCCCGTTCCGCCCTCCCAGACCCTCCCCGGACCCTCCCCCCGCCCAGTCGGCAGAACGGCTACGGGCCCGACGCCCCGCCCCCGGAGGACCGTGACCGCCCGCCGGCGGCAGGACACGGGGGCGAGGTGTGGGCTGGTACACACCAGGATTCGGTGCGCTACTGACGGGTTAAAATCCGCCGGCTCGGGCGCCCGTCACGGACCGGGCCGGGACGGACTCGGGGACATCGAGACCGGTGCGGAGGGGGAGTTCACGGGCCGGGCCGACGAGGGGGTCGCGGACTTCGACGGCGGGAGCGGGGCACCGGTGGGAGTGGGCGCCGCGGAGGGTGAAGCGCTCGGGTCCGGGCCCGGCACGGAACCCGGCCCCGGGGTCGTGGGCGGCGTCGGTGTGGGCGTCGGCCTCGGCATCGGTGTGGGCGTCGGTGTCGGGGTCGGTGTGCCGATCTCGGGCGGGGCGGCGGGCGGCACCGGGCGGACCGGGGCGGAGTCCGGGGCGAGCACGAGGTAGCCCACCGCGGCCGCGGCCGCCGCGGCCAGCCCGGCCAGGGGCAGCCCGAGCCGGCGCAGCCGCCGCAGCACGGGGAACCTCCGTACGTGCGGTCCCGGCGGATCGGCGGGGCGCAGCTCGCGGACGGTGATCCCGGCCGCGCGGGCGTCCAGGGCTGCCCGCAGCCTGCGCTCGACGGGGCGTTCGCCGTACGTCATACCCGTCCCTCCAGAATCCGTTCCAGTGCGTCCAGGGCCCTGCTCGCGTTCGACTTCACCGCTCCCCGGCTGATCCCGAGGGTGTCCGCGATCTCCGCCTCGCTGAGGTCGGCCCAGTACCGCAGCACCAGCACCTGGCGGCGGCGCGGGGTCAGCCGGCCGAGCGCGGCGAGCACTTCGCGGTGCGCCTCGTCCAGGACGACGTGCGCCTCCGCGGACGGTACGTCGGCCGGCGCGGGCGGGGTCCAGGCCCGGGCGGTGCGCCGTCGGCGCAGGACCGAGCGCGAGGTGTTGACCACGGCGGTGCGCAGGTAGCCCAGGGCGTTGTCCACCTCGGCGATGTGCTCCCCGTGGCGGCGGTACAGGGCCGTGAAGGCGTCCTGGACCACGTCCTCGGCGGTGGCGAGGTCGTCGACGAGGAGCACCGCGAGACGCACCATGCGCAGCCGGTGCGCGTGGTAGAGCGCGGTGACCGTGGGCGGCTGGTCTCCCCCGCCGACCGTGGGACCTGGCCCGTACGGACCCGCGTACGGGCCTGCGTACGCGGGCCCGTACGGCCGGGGCCCGGCCGCCGGGGCGGAGCGGTCGCGGCGCAGCAACGACCACAGGCCCCGCCACGCCCGGCCGGAGCCGGGCATGAGGGGGCCGACGGGTGGTGCGAGGTCGAGCACGGGGATCCTCAGCCGTTGGCGCGGCGCCGCACGGCGTACAGGGTCCCGGCGCCGGCGGCGATGAGGCCGGCGGCTCCGGCCCCCAGTGCGGCGGTGGTCGCGGAGGAGCCAGTATGGGCGAGCTCGGACCCGGCGGGCGAAACCGAGGGCTGCGGGGCGCCGCTCGGGGCCGCGCTCGGCACCGCGCCCGGAGCCTTCGCGGGGGCGCTCGGGGCCGCGCTCGGCCGGGCGCTGCCGGGCACGCTGACGGACGGGCTCGGCGGCACGCTGGTGGCGGGCGTCTTCGGCGCGGCACTCGGCGCGGCACTCGGCGCGGCAGTCGGCGACGCGCTCGGCGCGGGCGCGGGCGCGGCGGCGCCCCCCGCGGCGGACGCCGGCCCGGCGAGGGCGACGACCGCCCCGGCAGCGGCTGCGGTGACGGCCGCCCGGCGAAGGGTGCGGGGGACGCGCTTGGGGTTCATCACGGTGGTTCTCCACGGTCGGGTCGGAGCAGGGCGCGGAACCGCACCCTTCACCCCCGCACGACGCGCGACCCCCCGCGAGGTTGCCGCCGATCCCGAAGAATTTTCCGCAGGGCCGTTCCCAGCGTCGCGATGCCCTCCTCGATCTCGCCCGCCGAGCCCGCCGCGTAGCCCAGGATCAGGCCCGGCGGGCCCGGGGCGAGGCGGTGCCACGACAGCGGGTGGGCCTTGACCCCCAGCGCCAGGGCCGCCGAGGCCAGGGCGGTGTCGTCGAAGCCGGCGCCGTCGAAGGTGACCATCAGGTGCAGGCCCGCGGCCGCGCCGTGCACCCGGGCCCCCGGCAGCCGGTCCGCGACGGCGCGGAGCATGGCGTCACGGCGCCGCCGGTGGCGGCGCCGGACGAAACGCAGGTGCCGCTCCAGCTCCCCCGAGTCCATCAGCCGGGCGAGGACCAGCTGGGCGAGTACGGGATTGCCCAGGTCGGCGTACCGCTTGGCGGTGGTCACGGCCCCGCTCAGGCGCGGCGGGACCAGGAGCCAGCCCAGGCGCAGGGCCGGCGCCAGCAGCTTGGACACGCTCCCGGCGTAGCAGACGCCCTCCGGCAGCAGGGCGCGCAGCGCGGGGACGGGGGCCCGGTCGTAGCGGTGTTCGGCGTCGTAGTCGTCCTCGATGACCAGTCCCCCGTCGGCCGCCCAGCCGAGCAGGTCCCGGCGGCGTTCGCCGTCGAGCACCACCCCGGTCGGGAACTGGTGCGCCGGGGTGAGCAGTACGGCACCCGCCCCGCTCGCCCGGAGCGCGGCCACGTCCAGGCCGAGCCCGTCCACCGGTACGGGAACCGTTTCCAGCCGCCCGTACTCCAGCTGCTGCCGGGCCCCCAGCGAGCCGGGGTCCTCCACCGCCACGCGGCGCACCCCGTCCTCCCTCAGGACCTGCGCCAGCAGCCCGAGGGCCTGGGCGACCCCCGCGACGACCACCACCTCGTCGGGGTCGGCGCGGATCCCCCGGTTGCGGGCCAGCCAGCCGACGACGGCCTCGCGCAGGGCGGGCGCGCCCTGCGGGTTGCCGTAGCCGAAGTCGGCGGGGGTGAGCCCGGCGAGGACCCGGCGCTCGGCCTGGAGCCAGGCGGTCCGCGGGAAGGCCGTCAGATCGGGCACCCCGGGCGAGAGGTCGATGCGGCAGGGCACGGCCCGCAGGGCGTCGACGAGCCCGCCGCGGGCCGGGGCGGCGGCGGGCGCGTTCACCGGCGGCGGGGCCGCGACGACGACCGTGCCGCCCCGGCCGCGGCCGGACACCTGGCCGGTCTCCGCGAGCCGCTGGTACGCCTCGGTGACCAGCCCCCTGGAGACGCGGAGTTCGGCGGCGAGCACCCGGCTGGCCGGGAGCCGGCTGCCGACGGGCAGGGTGCCGTCGGCGATGGCGGCGCGCAGGCGGCCCGCCAGCCAGTCGGTGCGGCCGCCGGGCGGTGCCTGGCCGATGTCGAGCTGCAGGAAGTCCGACCCGCTTTTGGACCCCTGGTTCACGCGCTCATTGGACCTGCTCACCGGACCATTGTGCCGCGAGGCTGGACGGCATGAAGAGCCCGAAAGCCACGAACCCCGTCAAGGCCCCGCATGCCGTGCAGGCGCGGAGGGCCGCGAGTTCCCCGTCCGTCGCGTTCCGGGACCTGGCGCCCGGTATCGCCGGCATGGCGCTGGTGGGCAGCAGCGTCACCGTCTCCGGCGCGCTCGTCGACGTCCCGCTGTTCGCCGTGCAGGCCGTCCGGTACGCGGCCGCGGCCCTGCTGCTGCTCGCCCTGGCCCGGGCCGCCCGGGTGCCGCTGCTGCGGCCGCGCGGCCGTGAGTGGCTGTGGCTGGCCGGGGTCGCGGCGACCGGGCTGGTGCTGTTCAACGTGGCCGTCGTACGCGGGGTCGCGCATGCCGAACCGGCCGTCATCGCCGTGGCGGTGGCCTCCGTACCGATCCTGCTGGGGCTGATCGGCCCGTTCCTGGAGGGCAGGCGGCCCAGTCGCCAGGTGCTGCTGGCGGCGCCCGTCGTGGTGGCCGGGGCGGTCCTGGTGGAGGGGACGGGCCGGACGGACGCCGCCGGGCTGGCCTGGGCGGCGCTCGCGCTGGGCTGCGAGGCCGGGTTCACCCTGCTCGCCGTGCCGGTGCTGCGCCGGCACGGGCCGTGGGGGGTGTCCGTGCACGCGGTGTGGATGGGTGCGGTGATGCTGGCGGCGCTCGCGCTGTGCTGCGAACACCCCGCCGGCCTGCTGGAACTCGGCGCGGCCCAGTGGGCGGCCGCCGCGTACCTGGCCGTGCTGGTGACGGCGGTGGCGTTCCTGCTCTGGTACCGCACGGTGGCCGCCGTGGGCTCGGGCCGGGCCGGACTGCTCACCGGGATCGCGCCGCTCGCCGCGGCGGGCACCGGGGTCCTGACGGGCGGCGGGGTCCCGGGTCCGGCGGTGTGGCTGGGCCTGGTGGTGGTCATCGCCGGACTCGCGGCGGGACTCCGGCCGCCGCGCCGCGCGGCCGCGCCGCTCCCGCAGCGGGAGTCCGCCGCCCCTTGAGGGCGCCGAGCCCTGTGGATCACAATCCGCAGATGGCGACCCCCTCGTACAGCGGTCCTCCGCACGGCAGTTCTCCGCACGGCAGTGCCCCGTACAGCAGCTGGATGCGGTACTTCTCCCCCACCGCCAACCACCGCAGGCTCGGCCTGGTCTGCCTGGGGGTGGGGGTGCAGCAGGGCGAACTGCCGGTCGTGGGGCCGCGCTTCCTCGACCACCACGTCGCCGTGGTGGTCACCCGCGGCCGGGGCTGGTTCAGCCACGGCGGCCGGCCGCCCCAGCCGGTGACCGCGCCCGCGCTGCTGTGGCTGGTCCCGGGGGTGGAGCACCACTACGGGCCCGATCCGCGGACCGGCTGGGACGAGTGCTTCGTCGACTTCGCGGGCAGCAGCGTGGAGGCGTACACCGACCTCGGCTACGTGACCCCGGACCGGCCGCTGGTGCCGCTGAGCGGGACGGCCGGGGTGCAGCACGCCGTCGACGGGATCGTACGGGCCGCCCGGCGCGGCGGCCCGCTGCTGGAGGTGGAGGCCGCCGCCGCCGTGCACGGGCTGCTGGTGGCGCTGCGCTACGCCCGGGCCGGAGTGTCCCGCCACGGGGACACCGTGATGGACACCCTGGCCCGGGACGCCCTGCTGCCGATATCGGTCGCGGAGCACGCCGCCCGGCTCGGGATGCCGCTGCCCCAGCTGCGCTGGGCGGTGCGGCGCAGTACCGGGGAGGGGGTCAAGGAGTACCTCCTCGGGATCCGGCTGAGCCGGGCGAAGGAGCTGCTCGCCCGCACCGACCTGCCGGTCGCCGGCATCGCCCGGCGGGTCGGTTACGAGGATCCGTCCTACTTCAGCCGGCTGTTCAGCCGCCGTGTCGGGATGGCGCCCGTACGGTTCCGGGCGCAGCAGTCGGTGCGCGGTCCCGTCCGCTGAGTGCCGTGGCCGGGGCGGCACCGGTTCAGGGGCGGTAGCCGACGGTGAGTTCGGCGACCGAGGTCCAGGGGTTGTCCGCCACCTCCCTCGTGGCCTTCAGCTTCACGTAGCGCGCGGCGCGCGGTGTGAGGGCGACGTCCTGCTGCGAGGCCGTGTCGGCGAAGGTTCCGGAGGCCGCCGCCGCACCCCAGGTGACGCCGTCGGCGGAGGTGAACACCTGGTAGTCGGCGATGCGTCCGTTGCTCTGCGTCTGCCGGGGCAGGTAGTGGAGGGCGGAGACGGGGTAGGAGGCGCCGAGGTCGAGGGTGATCTCGTGCGGCATGGGCGCCGTGGCGGCGTACCACTGGGTGTGCCAGAGGGTGGAGGCGTCGCCGTCCAGGACGTTCGCGGCGCTGCCGTTCTCTCCGGCGGTCTCCTGGCTGTCGACGGCCTTCACGCTCATCTGGCGCTGCGGTACGAGGAGTTCACCGCCGTCGGCCGGGCCGAGGTCGTCGACGGTCAGGTCGTCGAGGATGAGGTCGGCCTCGTTGTGGGAGTTCTCGGGGGTGACCTTGCGCACGCCGATCCAGGCGTCGGCGCCGGCCGTGAAGGTCTGGGTGAAGGTGGTGGGGGTGCGGGCCTGGTTCAGTGCGGTGGCGGTCTCGGTGGTGCCGGATCCGGTGATGAACTGGTAGTCGCCGCTGAATCCGGTCTCGTAGCCGAAGGTCACCTTGTAGGAGCGGCCGGGGGTGAAGCGCAGGGTCTGCGGCAGGGTGCGGTAGAGCAGTCCGGTCCGCTCCTCGTGGGACTTGAGGGAGTTGTGGCCGCTGATCACGTCGTCGACCAGCTTCCCGTTCCACCCGGCTTGTGTGTACGGGGCGTTGCGCTGGGCGATGTGGGTGCGCGGGTCGGTGGCCGAGCCGCCGGCGCCGCCGAAGGCGAAGGGGCCCCAGCCCGCGTCGGTGTTCTCGAAGTCCTCGGCGAACCAGTGCCCGGCGAGGGGGGTGCGGGCGGAGCGGACCACGCGGACGTCATCCAGGTAGACCGTGCCCGGTCCGGCGGCGGCGGACAGCTTGAGGGTGGCGGTGGACTGCCCGGCGGGGACGTCGAAGAGGACCTTCATGCGCTGCATCCTGGTGCCGTTCTTCTCGCTGCCGCCGAGGTTGTTCGTCAGCGGTGAGGAGTCGGCGTACACGGAGGCGGCGGCGCCGCCGGCGGGGGTCGCGGTGAGGGTGGCGGCCCGGCCGGTGGGGGTGGACACCCACACGGAGGCGGCGTAGGTGCCGGGGGCGAGGCCGGTGAGCTGCTGGGAGACGGCGGGGCTGGTGCCGGGGGCGAAGGTGAGCTCGCTCTGGCCCTGGGCGTTGCGGGTGACGGCGGCGCCGGTCCCGGTGACGGTCCAGGCGTTCAGGGTGCCCGAGTAGAACGAGGGGTCCTTGACGGGGGTGCCCTCGCCCCAGGCGGGGTCGGCGGGGGCGGGCGGTGCGCCGTTGGTGACCACGTAGGCGGTGCGGGCGGCGGCGTCGATGGTGACCTGGCCGCCCGCGCTCACGGTGAGGTCTCCGGCCCACTGGCGGCCGGTGTCGGTCAGCTTGTACAGCTTGGGGGTGTTCCAGCCGGCGGGCAGGGTCCAGGTGGTGGAGCCCGCCTTGTCGTTCCAGTGGTAGAGCTTGCCGTCGCGGGGCAGCAGGTAGGCGTCCCCGGACAGGACGGTGCGGCCGGCCGTGGTGATCCGGCGCTTGCCGCCCGCGGTGGTGACGGCGGTGCCGTTCGCGAGGGTGACCGTGTCGGCGGTCCACCGGGCGATCGGGGACTCCTGGAGGTACTTGGTCGGCAGGTTGACGGCGAAGGTGGTGTTCAGGAAGGCGGTGAAGTCCTTCTTGCCCTGCCAGCCCTCGTAGGCGGTGATCTCGGCGCCGCCGAGCAGGGGGCTGCGGGCGATCCAGTCGTCCTTGGCGTGGTTGGCGATGAACCGGGCGATGGTGGAGTTGATGCCCTTCAGGTCGCTGCCGCCGTAGTTGACGTCGGTCGCCCAGTGGTGCCAGAGGGACTGTTCGGTCAGGGTGTGGGGGAATTCGGTGGTCAGCTGGAGTCCCAGGCCGGCGATCTCGCGCTGGAGCTTGCGGGAGACGTAGCCGTCGCCGTACCAGACGTCCACATAGAGGAAGTCGAGGCCCGGGGCGGCGGCCTTGAGGTCCTGGAGCCGCTTCAGCCGCTGCCCGGACTGGCCGTCCTTGCGCGTGTCCACGTAGTACGACTGGTCGAGCCAGTCCCAGCCGAGTCCGCCGCTGTGGCGGGCCGGGTCGAAGGTGGCCGAGACCGGGTACTCCTCGGTGGCGTTGACGTGCACGCCGAAGTCGGCGTTGTAGGCCTGTCCGGCGGTGGTGAGGGTGTTCAGGTCGACGGCGCCGCCGAGTTTGGAGCCGATGTTCTTGTAGTCCATGTGCGCGGAGTCGTGGCCCTCGGAGGCGTAGCCCTTGAGGAGGACGAACTGGCCGAGGCCGTCGGTGGCGCGGTGGACCCGCTTGGTCTCGTCGAGGGTCTGCGCGAAGGGGTGGGTGGCCTGGGAGGCGAAGTTGAAGGGGATCCGCTGCACGACGCGGTCGGCGGTGTCCTGCCAGCCGGCGGGCGGGGTCCAGATGTCGCGGTAGGCGATGGCGGCGTCCTGCCAGTCGACCGCGGAGTCCGCGTTGCGGTCCGCCGTGATCGCGACGCGGACGTACGGCAGGGGCTCGGTGTCGGTGTCGGCGGCGCCCGCGGCCCGGTGCAGCCAGGCTCCGCTCCACAGGCCGGCGCGGCGGTAGCCGCCCTTGTCGGTGACCCGCTTGGATATCCGGCCGTTCTCCCGTGCGGTACCGCCGGAGGGCGTGTCGTAGAGGGAGTTGGACTCGATGGCGGCGGCCAGTTTCCCGGTGTTGGCCAGGCCGTACATCACGGTGGTCGCTGCGGGGTCGACGGGGGTGGCGGCGGTGACGGGGGTGAAGGTGTCGCCGGTGCCGGTGGTGGCGGTGTGCATGTTCGCGGTGGCCAGCGCGGCGCCCGGCTGGTTGCTGCGGACGCTGACGAGATGGTGGTCGGGGATCGCGAGGGTGCGTACGCGCAGGGCCGCGGTGTCCTCGATCGCGGTGACCTTGAACTCCACGACCGAACCGGCCACCGACAGGCGGGATCTGATGGTCACTCCGGAGAAGGAGAGCGCGTAGTCCACGCCGGTGGCGGAGGGGGTCGAGGTCACGGTGGGGGTGTAGCTGGTCCCGTTGACGAGTACGGCTCCCAGCGGATCCTCGTTGCCGTGCAGGACGTCGCCGGTGGCCCGGCGGGTGTAGCCGATGACGCGGGGGAAGGCGCTGTCCACGCTGACGGACAGCTCGGGCGAGGTGATCGTCACGGGTGCGGCCGCCGCGGCGGGGGCGGCGGGTGCGGCCACGACCAGGGTGGCGACCAGGCCGGCCACCGCGGCTGCGGCCGGCCAGAGGGGGGTTCGCATCGGACCTCCGGGAGTCGGCGCTTCCTTGGCGGAAGACCGCTCGGCACGCAGGTCCGAGCGGTCCGCTCACTGACCTGACAGCTTGCGGACCGCGACCGGACAGGCCCATGGACAAAGCGGAGCGCCGTACTGGACTTACGTGCCCGGGAGGTGTGTACGGGGTTCAGGCAGAGGCGGGGACCAGGATGACGGCGGTGCCGTAGGCGCACACCTCGGTGCCGGTGGTGGCGGCGTCGGTCACGTCGAAGCGCATCATCAGGATGGCGTTCGCACCCCGCGCCTTCGCCTGCTCGATGAGCCGGTCCATGGCCTGGTTGCGGGTCTCCACCAGGGTTTTGGTCAGCCCCCTCAGCTCGCCGCCGACCATCGACTTCAGACCCGCCCCGATCTGGCTGCCCAGGTGGCGGGAGCGCACGGTGAGCCCGAAGACCTCCCCGATGACCTGCTCCACCCGGTAGCCGGGGACGTCGTTGGTCGTCACGACGAGCACACCGGTCTGCTCGGCCCCGGGCCCGCCGCCGTAGTCTTCGATACCCATGGCACCCACTCTCGCCCGGCCCGCCGCCGCCCGCATCCGGAGGCGGCCGCGATCAGGGCATTCGGGCAGCGAGGCCGAACTCGTGGGCCACGACGACCGCCTGGGCCCGGCTGGACAGTCCCAGCTTGCTCATGCAGCGGTGCACGTGGGTCTTGACGGTGGCGGCGCTCAGGACGAGCCGCTCGGCGATGTCGGCGTTGGGCAGGCCGGCCCCGACGAGGCCGAGCACCTCGCGCTCGCGCGGGGTCAGCGCGTCCAGCCCCGGGTGCGGGCGCCGGGCGACCGGGGCGGCGTACGTGTCGATCAGTCCGCGCAGGGCCCGGGGGCTGAACAGCATCTCCCCGGCGTGCACGGTGGCGATGGCGGCGAGCAGGCGGTCGGGCGGGGTGTCCTTGAGGAGGAAGCCGCTCGCGCCGACCCGCAGGGCGCGGAAGACGTATTCGTCGGAGTCGAAGGTGGTGAGCACGAGCACCCTGGGGCCGCCGTCGGGGCCGTCCGGGCCGTCCCCGCGTTCGGCCACGATCCGCTCGGTGGCGGCGATCCCGTCCGTGCCGGGCATCCGGATGTCCATGAGGACGACGTCGGGCCGGGTCGCGGCGGCGAGCCGGACCGCCTCCTCGCCGTCGGCCGCCTCGCCCGCGACCTCGTAGCCGGGAGCCGCGGTGAGCAGGGCGGTCAGCCCTGACCGGATCAGGAACTGGTCATCGACGACGAGCACGGACGGCATCCGCGGCTTCCCCTCCCGATCGGGGCACGGGAATCCGCAGGCTGACCTCGAAGCCGCCCCCGGGGACCGGACCCGCGGTCACCGTGCCGTGGTAGATCGTCGCCCGCTCGCGCATACCGATCAACCCCTGACCGGCTGTTCTTCCCGGACCGGCCGGTACGTGGGCCGGCGCCCGGCCCGTGCCGTCGTCGTCCACGCGCACCCGGAGCTCGTCCGCGCCGTAGTGGATCGCGACGGTGGTCCGCGCCCCGGGGGCGTGTTTGATGACGTTGGTCAGGGCCTCCTGGACCACGCGGTAGGCGCACAGGTCGATCCCGGGCGGCAGGTCGTACGCCGTCCCGGTGACGCGTACGCGCACGGGCACCCCGGCCTCGCCCACCCGTCTGACCAGTTCCTCGAGCCGCCCGAGCCCCGCCACCGGGCCCTGGTGCTCTGCCGGGGCGGGCTCCGGTCCTTCCTCGCGGAGCACCAGCAGCATCCTGCGCATCTCGGCCAGGGCCTCGCGGGCGCTGTCCCCCACGGTGTCCAGGGCCTTGCGGGCGGTCGGGAGGTCGGTGGAGAGCACGTAGGAGGCGAGGCCGTTCTGGACGGAGATCACCGAGACGTGGTGCGCGATCACGTCGTGGAGTTCGCGGGCGATCCCGATGCGTTCCTCCACGACGGCCCGGCGGGCCTTCTCCTCCTGCTCCAGGCGCAGTTGCCGGGTGAGCTCGCGCAGCCGGCGGGAGCCGTCCCCGGCGACCCAGCAGACGACGGTGGCGACGGTGACGAAGCCCATGCTCATGGGGACGACGCCCGGTTCGGCGAGCCGGGTGCCCCACAGGAGCACGGCGAGCGCCCCGGCCGCGGACGGGGCGGAAACCCTGCGGGGACACCAGGAGGCCGCGGTGTACAGGGCGGTGAGCACCCCGCACGCGGCGACCACGTGGTAGTAGCCGAGGGTGAAGTAGACGCCGACCCAGAGCCCGGTGCTCAGCAGGATGGCCAGGGGGTAGCGGCGGCGCAGTACCAGCGGCAGGTAGATCACGGCGAGCAGGGCGTAGGCGAGCGCGTCGGTGTCGCGCCAGTAGCCGTGCGGGTCGGGCCAGTTGTGGAGCAGAGTGGACGACATCCACATCGATCCGGCGGCCCATGCGATCTCGCCGACGGCCGGAAGCACGGCGCGGATCCGGACCGTCGCCGGATGTGCGGACAGCTGCACGCCAACCCCCTTGTGTACACCCCTGGTTGTACAGGGTCGCCACCCCAGGGGGTAGGCCGGATTCAACCCGTGGACGGTCGCGGCCGGTGGCGGGCCGCCCGTAGGTTCACAGGGCCGGTTCACCGGCCGGCACGGCCTCTCCCCCCGGGGCCCACGCCGCGCGGCCGTGCCCGTTCGGGGGCGGGCACGGCCCCGCTCGCGCGGGGCGGTCGCCGCGGGCCCGCCCGGAAGCGGAGAGCTTGCTCCGTCCGACAGGGGTGCAGATTGGGCATATCGGGCTAAATGGTGGCGAGTCGCCCTGGCGCATGGCGCTTCCGTCGCCATAGTCGTGCCTGGCAGCCGCCAGGTTGCCGCCCCGCGCCGCGCGTCGCGGCCGGGCGGATGTCTTCGTAGAGGAGCCGGCTCATGCTGAAGCCCACCAGGACCATCCTCGCTCTCGCCGCCGGAAGCCTGGTGCTCGGCCTGGTCGGGGCCGGGGCCGCGGTCGCGGACGAGGAACCGATGGCAGGCACCGCGTCGCAGCAGAACGTGGCCGAGGTCCGACGGCACGCGATCGGCAAGGTCGTCTCGAACGGCCCGCTGAAGGTCCGCAGCAAGCCGACCACCGACTCGCGGGTCGTCGGCCACGTGTACCCGGACCGCAAGGTCGAGATCAGGTGCAAGAAGTACGGCGAGTCGGTCGACGGCAACCGCCTGTGGTACCGCCTGTACGACGAGCACGGCTCCGACCACAACGGTTCCGACGAGAACGGCGGCTGGCCGGGCGGCACCACGGCCGGCAGCAGCGACAAGGCCGCCGCCGGCCACAAGCGCTGGGTCTCGGCCCGCTACGTCAAGAACCTCTCCTCGGTGCGGTACTGCCGCTGACCCCGCACGATCCGGTCAGCGGTCCGGGCGTACGGTGCGCGGCCCCGCGCAGCGCACTCCGTACGCCCGGACCCGCTCGCGCAGTGCGCGGTCGGCCGTGACCACCACGCAGCCGCGGTCCGCATGGGCCGCGGCCAGTTCCACGATCAGGTCGTCGCCGCTGCCCGGCGCCGGGACCACCCGTACGCCGGGGACGGACGCGACGCCCCGGGCGGCGCCTTCGACGACGAGGATGATCTCCTCGTCGCCGCCCCGCGCCGCCAGCAGGTCGCGCAGCCGCTCGGCCGCGCCCCGCCGGTCCCGCCACCAGCCGTCCGGTACCGAGCCGACGACGTTCGCGCCGTCCACGATCAGCACGTGCCCCGTCGCGGCGCCCCGGTCCTGCGGCACTAGAAGTCGCCGTAGTTGACCTGCCAGGTGGGCAGGCCCATCCGGCGCCAGACCGCGACCACCCGGTCCCGGTCGTCGAGCGAGACCCGTACCGCGTACCGGTGCCGGACGTGCGCGTCGAAGAGCTCCGCCTTCACCACGTCGTCGCGGCGGGTGTCGCCGGCCGCGCGCATCCACAGCTCGTCGTACGGGACCTGGTGGCGCCGCAGCCAGGACTCGGTCTGCGGGCGGTGCTCCTCGCTCCGCCCCGACAGCAGCACGATCGCGTCGCCGTCCGCCCGCCGGAAGGCGTCCAGGGCGTGCCGCACGGGCTCGTTGAGCAGGTCGAGCTCGCAGCGCGAGAAGTCGTACGGGCCGCGGTCGCCGGTCAGCGCGAGCGTTCCGTCGATGTCGCACATCACCGCGGTGGGCAGGGCCGGGTCGGGTACGTACTGCGTCACGGACGGCGTCCCCGCCCCGGCGGCGGTGCCGTTGAGCCACTCGGCCGTCAGCCGCCAGCCGCCCTTGCGGGCCTGCCGGTGCTTGTCGGCGAGGATCCGGATGATCTCCTCGCCGACCGGGTTCTCCCGGACGGCGTCCCGGCGCAGGCACTCCTCCAGCGGGACGTCGGTGAAATCGTGCACGACGAACGTGGCGAGGCCGCCGACCGCCGCCTTGAGCCGCTTGGGGATGTGCTTGGTCAGGTGGGTGTTGTCGACGACCACGTCGAAGCCGCCCTCGACGGCCGCGCGGACCGCCGCGTCCTGCACGGCCAGCACGGTCTGCTCGTGCGCCCAGGACCGGCCCCGCTCGGGGTCCGGCAGGTCGAGCATGCGGCGCAGGTCGTCCAGGTTGACCCGCCGCATCCGGCCGCCGGCCTGCGCCTGCAGGGCGCGGGCCGCCGTGGTCTTGCCGGAGGCCGGCAGACCGGTCATGAGGTGGACCACGGGCAGCGGGGGCTCCTGCGCCGGGACGTCCACGGGCCGGTCCGCGGCGGGCGCCGGGATGCGCGGCGCCGCCTTCGGCGCGGGTACGGAAGCGGGCGCGGGCGCGCGCTCCTCCTCGGACACGGTCTGGTTCTCCTCGTCGGTGATGTACGGGTCGGCGGTGTCCGGTCGGACCTGGCGCCAGGTGGTGAGTTCGGTGGACCGGCCGTCGAGCCGCATGAACATCGCGGGGCGGACGGTGCGGTCCTCCAGCGCGTTGGCCGCGCGGGCGAAGGCTCCCCGGTCGCCGGCCAGGTGCACGAGGCCGGCGTAGGCCTCGTCGATCGCCCGCTCGTGCCGGGCGGCCTCCGCCTCCAGGCGGGTGATCACCTCGCGCACCCAGGTGTCGAACTCGTCGGGCACCTGCTCCAGCAGCGCGTCGAGCGGCTTGCCGCCGGAGGCCTCGATGTCGGCGACCGTGCAGTTCAGGCCCTGGGCGAGCTGTTTGGCGGGCAGGGCGGGGAACCGCTGGATGCCGTGGCCGCGCCAGATGTCCCGCTCGGTGACACCGGTGAGCACCTTGTGGAGCCGTACGTACTCGGACAGCTTGGCCTTGGCGCGCACGCCCGAGGCGAAGCGCAGCACGAAGCCCTCCGCGTCCATGCCGGTCGCCGCGGCGCCGCCGGGCAGGGTGCTGGACTCGGTGAGCGCGATCAGCTCGTCGAGGGGCATCGCGGGCCAGAGGGTGACGACCGAGCCGATCCCCTCCCAGTGGGGGGCGGCCTCGGCGAGCGGGACCTCGGTGCCGTCCGCCGCGAAGGCGGCGAGGAGGACGAGGTCGCGGCGGCCTCCGTAGTCGACGACGATGCGGTTCTGGGGGTACAGGATCTCGGCGAGGTAGGTGGTTCCGGGGCGCAGCGCCGCGGTGTCCCGGGCGTCGAGGAGCCGCTGCGCCCAGGTGGCCTGGGCGCTGGTGAAGGAACCCTTGGAGGCGACCCGCCAGCGGTCCGCGTAGTGGAAGACGACGGCGAGGCTGCCGTCGACCTTCTCGTACACCTCGAACGGCTCGTCGGGCAGGGCGGGCGCGTAGGGCTGACCCGACTCGTGCTCGCCGACGTTGAAGAACTTCGGCAGCGGCAGGGCGACGATCGCGCCGGTGGTGTCGTCGGCGACGAGTCCGCGGCAGCGCGTGGTGACCTGGTTCCAGACGCGCTCGTACTGGGCTGTCCGCGTGTAGGTGTAGAGGGACAGCGGAAGTTCGGGGTGTGACTTGCGGGTCACGTACCCGGCGTCGATCGAGTCCGCCAGCGCCTGTGCGGGCAGCAGGTCATGGAGAGTCAGGCGGTCCTGGCTCATGGGTTCCTCCCGGTTCGAGATGGCTGATTCTCTCGTGCGGGAGGGTCTGCCCGGTAGTCAATTATGCCTGGTCGCAGGGTACCCGGGCGGTTGCACGGCGGGTCGTGCCGGTGGGCCCGGGAGGACGGCGTTCACGCGAGCTCCGTCTGGTGGGTGATGCAGAGCTCGTTGCCCTGCGGGTCGGCGAGGGTGGTCCATGCCGAGGGGCCCACCCGGCCGTCGTGGAGGAAGGTCGCGCCCTTGGCGAGCAGCCGGTCGACGACGTCCTTCGGGTCGTCGGATCCGATGCGGACGTCGAGGTGGACGCGGTTCTTGACGGTTTTGGGCTCGGGGACCAGCTGGAAGAGGATCCGGGGGGCGCGGTCCAGGCCCTCGGGGTGGCGGATCGCGGCGCCCAGCTTCCACACGAGGGTGCCGCGGTGGGTGGTGGTGTCCTCCTCGCTCGCGTGGCCCGCGGCGATCAGGCCGCGGATGAAATCCGGGTCGCTCGGCTCCACTTCCCAGCCCAGGGCGTCGGCCCACCAGTCGGCGAGCGGGTGCGGGTCCGTGGAGTCGATGGTCACCTGGAACGTATAGGCCATGGCGGGACCCTACTGAGCGCGGACCACCGCTGCCACAGGAACGGGGCGCGTCAGGAGTGGCGGCGTATCAGGAGCGGCGGCGGTCGCTCCGACGGCGCGCGGTCCGGCGGGGGCGGCGGGTGGCGAGGAACGCGCCGCACGTCAGCAGGAAGGCTCCGACGGCGATCCAGAGCAGGATCTCGCCCAGCGGGCGCAGCCACGGCAGCCCGGTCGGGTCCGCCGCGGAGAGGCAGGCGGTGGCCGTCATGCCGAGCGGAAAGACGGTGGCCCAGCGCCGGATGTCGTAGCGCGGGCGGGGGTGGCGCAGTTCGGCGCCGAGCAGGACGGCGTACCAGAGGAGGGAGAGGGCCAGGGCCGTCAGCGTGATGGTCCGCAGGGCCGTGTGCGCCGCACCGGTCCATACGGGTGACGCCGTGAGCTTGGAACCGGTCAGGGCGGTGAGGGAGAGAGCGCCGCCCGCCACCCAGTGGTCGCCCGCGCCGCCGATGACCTCGCGGAGGTCGAAGCGGACCAGGGCCGCCCCGTACAGCAGCAGTCCGAGGCAGAAGGCGGCCAGTGCCGCCCGGGCCAGCCAGTCGTGGCGGCCGGCGGCGGCCAGCACCGCCGCCAGCACGGCGAGCCCTTCGGTGGCGACGCAGCCGAGGAACACCACCCCGGGCATGCGCCGCCGCCAGTGCCGTACGACGGCCGGCAGCAGCCCGGGCCAGAGCGCAGCGGCCAGCGCCAGCAGCGCCGCGGCCGCGTGCTGCCACCCGAGCGCCGAGAGCCGGGTGCCGAGGACGGTGGTGGCGGCGATGGCGGTGAGCGCGGCCGGGGTGGCGGCCTCGGCCCGGAACCTTCCGCGGTCCCCCAGCAGGCGGGCCGTGAAGTCGGCGGCGAGAACCAGCCACAGCACCCCGCACAGGGCCAGTGCCACCAGTGAGAGCACCTCGTACCCGGTCAGGTGCAGTCCGACGGAGAGGATGCCGGCGGCCATGACGGCGGCTCCCGCCGCCGGCGGGAGACCGGTCCACCAGCCGCGACCGGGAAAGGGGCTCACCTCTCCAGCGGACCCCACCGCTCCGCGGGCCGCCAGCGGACGGGGCCGTGCCGGTCGCCCTCCGCGCGCCGTCGGCGTCGTCCCGCGGCCCCGGGGTAGCGTCGCCACCGCTCCGCCGCTGGCCGGAATGCGTTCTTGCCAGAGCTGTTAGGCATACCTAAGCATTGGCTCCCCGGTGTGCCTCCCCCCAGTCCCCCCACCACACCGGCGACCACTTCGGCCCCCGCCCCACCGAAGGAGCCCCCACATGACCCCCTTGCTCGACAGGAACCAGCCGTACGCCCTCGCCCTGTTCCGGATCGTCACGGGACTGCTGTTCGCCTCGCACGGAGCCGCCTCGCTCTTCGGCGTCCTCGGCGGCGCCGTCGGCGGCGGCACGGTCCCCACCGGCGCCTGGCCCGGCTGGTACGCCGCCGTCATCCAGCTGGTCGGCGGAGTCCTGGTCCTCGTGGGCCTCGGCACCCGGGCCGCCGCCTTCGTGGCCTCCGGCTCGATGGCGTACGCGTACTTCAGCGTCCACCAGCCCGACGCCCTCTGGCCGTTGCAGAACGGCGGCGAGCTCTCGGCCCTGTTCTGCTGGGCCTTCCTGCTGCTGGTGTTCACCGGCCCGGGCGCGCTCGCGGTGGACGGGCTGTTCGCCTCCCGGACCACGCCGGGCCGGAGCCGCGACGAGCGCAGCCGGGAGGCCGTGACCGCCTGAGGAACCGTTTCCCGGCCGGCGGTCGGGGCGGCGCTCGGCGAGGCGGTCAGCGAGGCGGCGCGACCAGGCCCATCTCGTAGGCCGTGATCACGAGATGGACCCGGTCCCGGGCTCCGAGCTTGCTGAACAGACGGGCCACGTGCGACTTGGCCGTGGCCGCCGAGATGAACAGCTCCTCGGCTATCTCCGCGTTCGACCGGCCCCGCCCCACCAGGGTGAGCACCTCCCGCTCGCGCTCGGTGATGCCCTCCACCGGCCGCGCTCGCCCCTCCGCCGGCGCGGGCGCCGGGCCGCGGACGATGTCCGCGATCAGGCGGCGCGTCACCCCCGGCGCGATGAGGGCGTCGCCGGCCGCCACCACCCGGATCGCCGCGAGGATGTCCTCCAGGGCCATGTCCTTGACGGCGAATCCGCTCGCGCCGGCGCGCAGCGCCCCGTAGACGTGGTCGTCCTCGTCGAAGGTGGTGAGCACCAGGACACGGACCGCCGGGCTCTCCCCGGTGATCAACCGGGTGGCCTCGATCCCGTCCATGCCGGGCATCCGGATGTCCATCACCACCACGTCAGGGCGCAGTTCACCGGCGAGGCGGACCGCCTCGGCGCCCGTCCCGGCCTCGCCGACGGCCTCCAGGCCGGTGGTGTCGGCGATGAGCACGCGCAGGCCGGACCGGACCAGCGGCTGGTCGTCCACGAGCAGGACGCGGATCGCCCGCCCCTCGGGCGCGCCGGTCATCGCAGCCCCTCCGCGGCGGTCGTGGTGACGGGCAGCGGGAGGGCCGCCTCGACCCGGAAGCCGCCGCCGGGGCGCGGCCCGGCGCTGAACCTGCCGTGCAGCAGGCCGACCCGCTCGCGCATCCCGGTGATGCCGAATCCGGGCCGCTCGGATCCGGGCCGCTCGGATCCGGCCCGCTCGGATCCGGCCCGCTCGGATCCGCCCCGTCCGGCGCTGCCGGCCGAGGTGCCGCCCGGGGTGCCGCCCGGGGTGCCGCGCCCCTCGTCGGTGATCTCCAGGGTCAGTTCCCGGTCCCGTAGCCGACGGTCACCCGGCACTGCCCGGTGCCGGCGTGGCGCACCACGTTGGTCAGCGCCTCCTGCACGATGCGGTACGCCGACAGGTCGATGTCCGGCGGCAGCGGGTACGCGGCGCCCTCGCGGCGCAGCTCGACGCGCACGCCGGCGTCGGCCGTGGTCCGTACCAGCGCCTCGAGGTCCGCGAGGCCGGGAGCCGGTCCGAGCGGCGCCGTCCCGTGGCCGGCGCCGGGCTCGGACCGGCGCAGGGCGACCAGGGTGCGGCGCAGGCCCGACAGGGTCGCGCGGCTGGTGGCCTCGATGGCCCGCAGGGCGGCGCGGGCCTCGGCCGGCTGGGTCTCGATGACCCGGCTGCCCACCCCTGCCTGGATGGCGATCACACCGATGCTGTGGGCGACCATGTCGTGCAACTCCCGGGCGATGCGGAGCCGTTCGGCGGTGACCGCCTCGGCCACCTCCTTGGTCCGCAGGTCGGCCGTGTGCTCCCGGCGCTCGCGGACGACCAGGCCCGCCAGGTAGACGGCGCCCAGCGAGAGGAAGGTGATCAGGCTCGTACTCATCACGTCGTAGGGCCCGCTCGTCAGCAGGGCGACGGCCGGGCCTTCCACGGCCAGCACCAGGGCGACGGCGACGACGCCGGTGCGCGGCGGGCGGGTGGCGACGACGACGCCGAGGACCAGGTCCGACGCCGCGAAGGCCAGCAGGCGGCCCGGACTGTGGTCCCTGGCCGCGCCCGCGACGAGCGCGCCCGCGAAGAGGGTCAGGGCCAGTGCGGCCAGGGGACGGTGCCGTAACAGCCCGGCGAGCGGGACCAGGGCGAGCAGCAGCACCGCCCCCAGGAGCG
The DNA here is from genome assembly GCF_055588085.1 of Streptomyces sp. NPDC046303. Lineage (NCBI taxonomy): Bacteria > Bacillati > Actinomycetota > Actinomycetes > Kitasatosporales > Streptomycetaceae > Streptomyces > Streptomyces sp. NPDC046303. The sequence continues at coordinate 225,725 of NZ_JBVJFA010000010.1, read as the reverse complement.
GGCCGGCGGCGTAGGGGACCCCGCCGATGAGCAGACCGACGACGAGGAGGTGGAGCAGGGCCCCGCCCCACGCCCTGAGGGCGACCCGTGGTTTCGCCGCCGGCGGGGGCGTGACGTGCGCGGTGTTCGCTGAATCGTCCATGCCGTGACCGTAGTCAGCCCGCCCGTCCCCGGCATCGTCCCCCGGATGTACACCCCTGGGCCACTGCTCGCGGAGCATGGCCGCCACCCGAGACTGCACGGCGCCACGGCCACCGTCGACCGGCTGTCCTTCGCGGCCGGGTCCGGCACCGTCGCGGCGCTCCTCGGACCGGCCGGGGCGGGCAGGAGCAGCCGGGCGGGCGGGATCGCGGGGACCGCCGACCGGCTGGGACCGGCACGGGCGCGGTGGGCCCCGAACACCCGGCCGCCCTCCGCGGAGGAAGCCCCGCACGACATCACCGGCGGCCTATAGCGTGGGCCCATGGACGAGCTCGACGGAGTGGAGATCATCGCTTTCCCGGACGCCGCGGCGTTCGAAAGCTGGCTGGCCGCCCACCACACCCGTCACGCGGGCGTGTGGATCAAGGTGGCGAAGAGGAGGTCCGGCATCCCGTCGGTGACCGATGACGAGCTCGTCGACACCGGTCTGTGCTACGGCTGGATCTCCGGGCAGCGGCGGGCCCTCGACGCGACCCACTACCTGCAGAAGTACGTGCCGCGCCGGCCCCGGAGCCTGTGGTCGCAGGTGAACGTGGACAAGGTCGCGATGCTGACCGCCACGGGCCGGATGCGCGAGCCGGGCATGGCCGAGGTACGCAAGGCGCAGGCGGACGGACGGTGGACCGGGGCCTACGCGTCGCAGAAGACGGCGGCGGTGCCGCCCGACCTCGAGGCGGCGCTCGACGCGAACCCCGCGGCCCGTGCGGCGTTCGAGGCCCTCGACAGGACCGGCCGCTACCTCGTCGCGCTGCCGCTGCTCCAGGCGCTCACCCCGGAGACCCGGCAGGTCCGGCTCGAGCGGGCGGTGCACATGCTGGCGACCGGCGACAGGACAGAAAACGCGGAGGAGCCGGAGGAGGCGTAGCACGCAGGGCGGCGGCGGGCAGAAGGCAGCGGGCCCGGCCCCCGAGGGGTGCCGGGCCCGGTGAACGGGAGGGAACGCGGTCAGGAGCCGGCGTGCTTCGCCGCCTGCTCCGCCTGCTTCTCCTTGATCCGGACCGCTTCCTTGCGGACCTCGGCCTGGGTGGCGCGCTCGCGCTGGAGCCACTCCGGAGATTCCTGCTTCAGCGCTTCGATCTGCTCGGTGGTCAGGGGCTCGGTGACCCCGCCGCGGGCGAGACCGGCGATGGAGACTCCGAGCTTCGCCGCGACCACGGGGCGGGGGTGCGGGCCGTTGCGCCGCAGTTCCACCAGCCACGCGGGCGGGTCGGACTGGAGGGCGTTCAGCTCGGTGCGCGAGACGACACCCTCCTGGAACTCTGCGGGGGTGGCCTCGAGGTACACACCCAGTTTCTTCGCCGCGGTCGCGGGCTTCATCGTCTGGGTGCTCTGGTGCGACGTCATGGTGTCAAGAGTATCGAGCGTGTGCGCTACCTCCGACCACGACCGGTAACCTTGCGGGGTGACAGGCTCGGAAGTACCCCATGCGTTCCGGCTCGCTTACGTCCCCGGGGTGACACCCACCAAGTGGATCCGGATCTGGAACGAGCGACTGCCCGACGTCCCGCTGACCCTGGTTCCGGTGTCTCCGGCCGAGGCGTTCGGCGTGCTGCGCGAAGGCGCCGCCGACGCCGGATTCGTACGGATGCCGGTGGACAGGGACGACCTCAGCGCGATCCCGCTCTACACCGAGACCACGGTGGTCGTGATCCCCAAGGACCACCTCGTGGCGGCGGTCGAGGAGGTCTCCGCGGCGGACCTGGCCGAGGAGATCGTGCTGCACCCGCTCGACGACACCCTCGCCTGGGAGCAGGTGCCGGGACGGCCCGCGATCGAGCGTCCCGCGACCACCGCGGACGCGATCGAGCTGGTGGCGGCCGGGGTGGGCGTCCTCGTCGTCCCGCAGTCGCTCGCGCGCCTGCACCACCGCAAGGACCTCACCTACCGGCCGGTCACCGACGCTCCCGAGTCGCGGGTGGCGCTGTCGTGGCCGCAGGAGGAGACCACCGATCTGGTGGAGCAGTTCATCGGCATCGTCCGCGGTCGGACCGTGAACAGCACCCGGGGCCGTCCGGCCGCCGCGCCTCAGCCGAAGGCCACCGCCAAGGCGAAGGCCAAGGCGAAGGCCAAGCGCCCGGAGGCGGGCGGCGGCACGCCGCGCAAGCCCGCGCCGGGCACGTCGGGCGGCCGCGGCACCAAGGGCGCGAAGGGCGGCACGGGCGGCAAAGGCGGCAAGGGCGGCACGGGCGGGAAGCCCCGCCGCCGCTCGTAGCCGCTCGCCCCGCGGCCGGAAGGATCCCGGCGCGAGAAGGGGAGCCGGTGACGGCCGGGGCTGAGGCACGGCGCTCCTTCCGCGGTGTATGCAGGGAGGATGGATCTCCAGCCGCCGCTCGCGTCCCGCCCACGGTCCCGGCAGGTGCGCCACGCACAGCTGGCGGTCCCGTTCGCGCTGATCGCCCTGGTCACGGTGGTGGACGTACTCGCCCCGCCCGATGTCCACCTCGGTCCCTTCCTGGTCGCCGCACCGGCTCTGACCGCCTCGTTCGCCGGGCCGAGGATGACGGGGTTCGTCGGGCTGGTGGCCGTGCTGGCCCAGGCAGTCGTGGCGGTGGTGCGCACGACCCTCACCGATCTGAACCACACGTTCCAGATCATCGCACTGATCATGATCTCGGTGTTCGTGACGCTCTTCGCCCACCTGCGGGAGGTGCGCGAGCGGGAGCTGGTACAGCTGCGGTCGGTGGCCGAGACCGCCCAGCAGGTGGTCCTGCGGCCGCTGCGGGACCGGATCGGTCCGCTGGGCGTGGCCTCGCTCTACCTGGCCGCCGCGGCGGAGGCCCGGATCGGCGGGGACCTGTACGCCGCCGCCCGGACGGCCACGGGGACCCGGCTGATCATCGGTGACGTCCGCGGCAAGGGGCTGGAGGCGGTCGGGGACGCCGCGCTCGTCCTCGGCGCCTTCCGGGCCGCCGCCCACCAGGAGGCCGGTCTGCCCGGCCTGGTCGCCTATCTGGAGGCGGCGGTCTCCCCCGACCTGGACGACTCCGCGGACGAGGGTGAAAGCTTCATCACCGCGGCCGTCCTGGAGATCCCGGACGACGAACCGGTCCTGCACCTCGTCAGCTGCGGCCATCCGCCGCCGCTGCTGCTGCGCGGTGGCCGGGCGGTCCCCCTCGACGCGGATCACCCCTCGCCGCCGCTGGGGCTGGCCGGGCTGGTGGCGTCCTCCGTGACGGCGCAGACGTTCGCCTTCGGAGCGGGCGACGTCCTGCTCCTGTACACGGACGGCGTCCTCGAGGCACGTAACGCGGCGGGCACCTTCTACCCCCTCGCGGAACACGCGGCCGCCTGGTCCGGCGCCCACCCGCGCGCCCTGCTGGACCGGCTGCGCGCGGACCTGCTGTCCCACGCGGCCGGCAGCACCCTCGGCGACGACGCCGCGATGGTGGCGATCGAAAGGCTCCCGCGGTGAGGAGCCGCCTTGGCAGAATCCGATCATGCTGAGCATCGGAACGATCGTGATGGGCGCCGCGGACGTGCGCAGGGCGGCGGAATTCTGGAGCCGGGCGCTGGGGTACGTCCCGCGCGACGGCGAGGTCGCGGACGGCTGGACCGTGCTGGTGCCGGCCGATGGCGCCGGGCCGGGCCTGGCCCTCGGCCGCAGCGACTCACCCGTACAGGAGCGGCCGCGGGTCCACCTCGACCTGTACGCCGCCGACGCGGCGGAGCAACGGGCGGAGGTGGCCCGCCTGGTGTCCCTGGGGGCCCGGCACGTCGACTGGGACTCCTACCCCGAGGACCCCGATTTCGTGGTGCTGGCCGACCCGGAGGGCAACCGTTTCTGCGTCATCGACACCAGCCACGGCTGAGACTTAACACCTGCCGATCGCTTCCTTAAGCGGAACCTAAGGCTCTCCACCGCCGCCCCGTAACGAACGAATGTCCGTTTCGGGGCGGCTAGCGTGCTGCCGCACCCCCAACTCCCCAGTAACAAAGGCAGGCACGCGATGAGCAGGACAGTCGGTCACCGGCGCAGGACGAGCCGTACGGCGAAGGTCACGGGCACGGTCGTCGCCGCGGCGGTGATCGGTGGCGCGGCCTTCGCGTTCACCGGAACCGCGCAGGCCGGCTCCGTCGGAGCCGTGTATACCAAGTCCAGTTCCTGGCAGGGCGGTTACACGGGCCAGTACGTCATCACGAACGACACCGGGCAGAGCCGCGCCGACTGGACGCTCCGGTTCGAGCTGCCGGCGGGCGTGCGGATCGACTCGCTGTGGAACGGGGTCCACACGGTCGACGGGCAGCGCGTGACGGTGAAGCCCGCGAGCTGGAACGGGCAGTTGGCGGCGGGTGCCTCCGTGACGGTCGGCTTCGTCACGAGCGGACCGGGCGGACCGGGCGGACCGGGCGGACCGGGCGGACCGGGCACCCTCGGCGACCCGACCGGATGCCGTATCGACGGGCTCAAGTGCTCGGTGGACCAAGGCGCCACGGCCGGCCCGAGCGGGCGCCCCACCGTCCGTCCCAGCTCCGCGCCGACGCCGGCGCCCACGTCCACGTCCACGGCCACCGCCTCCCCGACCGCGAGCTCCGGCCGGCCGACCCGGACCACCTCGCCCGCCCCCACCGGGACCGCCCCGGCCATCCCCGGCGCGCGGTTCGCCCCGTACGTGGACACCTCCCTGTACCCCGCGTACGACCTGCTCGACACGGCGGCGAAGACCGGGGTGAAGGAGTTCCACCTCGCCTTCATCACCTCCGGCGGCGGCTGCGCGCCGCGCTGGGGCGGTGTCACGGACCTCGCGAGCGACAAGGTCGCCGCCCAGATAGGCGCCCTGCGGGCCGAGGGCGGTGACGTCCGGGTGTCGTTCGGCGGGGCCGCCGGCCACGAACTGGCGCTGAACTGCGCCACCGTGGACGAGCTGGCCGCCGCCTACGGGAAGGTCGTCGACCAGTACCGGCTCACCAAGGTCGACTTCGACATCGAGGGCGCGGCCCTGCCGGACACCGCGGCCAACGCGCGCCGCGCCCAGGCCATCGCCCGGCTGCAGACGTCGCATCCGGACCTGGACGTGGCGTTCACCCTGCCCGTGATGCCGGAGGGCCTGACCCAGCCGGGCGTGGCCCTGCTGGCCGACGCGAAGAAGAACGGCGTGCGGATCGACGCCGTCAACATCATGGCGATGGACTACGGGCCCGCCTACAGCGGGGACATGGGCCGGTACGCCATCCAGGCCGCGACGGCCACGCAGGCCCAGCTCAAGGGGGTGCTCGGGCTCTCCGACGCGGCGGCGTGGAAGGCGGTCGCCGTCACCCCGATGATCGGCGTCAACGACGTCGTCAGCGAGGTCTTCACCGTCGCGGACGCCACCGAGCTGGTGGACTTCGCGGCGTCGAAGGGGATCGGCCGGCTGGCGATGTGGTCCTCGGCGCGCGACCGGCAGTGCGCGGCCGGAGCCGTCAACCACGCCGACGCCACCTGCAGTTCCATCCTCCAGCAGCCGCTGGCCTTCACCCAGGCGTTCGCCGCGTTCAGGTAGCGAGGATGCCCGCGCGCGCGGCGAGGCCGAGTGCCACATCGAGCCGCGGCGCGGGCCCGTCCACGCCACGGGCCGGTGCCAGCAGCGCCGCAACGGCGGCTTCGTCCGCCGTGCGTTCCCGCGCCGTCGCCACGAACCGCTCGACGGCTTCGGCCAGGGTCCGCCGCTGCCCGTACGGGACGTCGCGCGCGTCGACGGCCAGTTCGAGGAACTCCTCGTGCGAGCCGGCCCAGGGCGCGGCGCCGTCCAGTCCGTCCTCGCTCAGCTCGTCCGGGTACGGAATGCGGTGCCACGCGCCGTCCTGCCACCAGTAGACGAAGCCGAAGAGGTTGCCGGCGGCGTCCTCGCGCAGCAGGTCCCACGGCAGCCATGCGGGGCCGCCCGCGAGGAAGTCGATCTGCTGATCGTCGACATGGGTGTGGCTGCCGTCCGGGTCCTGGCCGCAGAACACCGCGCGTGCCCCGTCGAGCAGGGTCAGGCGCCACCATCCGCCGGCGCCGGTGGAGTGGCACCACACGCCGTCGTCGTCGATGGCGAATTCGGTGCGGTCGCCGCAGGCGGCGTCGAGCATGGCCAGGGTCGCTGCCCTGGCCCAGAGCAGATCGGGACGGTCCAGGTCTTCGGGCCGGCTCGGTGCGTGCATGGGTGGGGGTCTCCTCCCGTACGGCCGGGCCGTGCGCTGCTCCTGCGCTCCGGTCCGGCGCTGGTCCTGTGTGCCGGACAAGATTCGCACGGCTGTGCCTCCGGCTTCCCACCTGCGTCAATTCCCGCCCCACCCCGTCTCCCGGACCCGCTCGCGCCAGTTGATCGCTCGGGCGCGCACGCACGCCGACGGCCGCAGCCGCGCCGACGGCCGCGCGTCCGCCATCCACTGCCGACCGAGTCGAGGAACGACATGCTCCTGCCCCTGAACCGACGACTGGCCCTCGGTGCCGCCCTGCTGGCCGTGCTGGCCGGTGTGGCACCGGCCACCGCCGCCCACGCCGCCGAGTCGCCCGCCGACCTCCAGGCCCTGGTCCGGGCCCTGCGCCAGACGACCGACGCCGGAGCGCCCGGGGCGATGGCCCGGATCACGGGCCCCGGCGGGGTCCAGTCCAGGGCGGTGGGCGTACGCGACCGGGCCACGGGCGCGGCCATGGACACGCGCTCCCGCTTCCGCATCGGAAGCGTCACCAAGACGTTCTCCGCGGTGGTGCTGCTGCAGCTCGTGGCCGAGGGCAAGCTCCGGCTGGACACCCCGGTCAACCACTACCTGCCGGGGCTGCTGCCGGACGGCCGGATCACGGTGCGCCATCTGCTGAGCCACCGCAGCGGGCTGGCCGATTACACGGACGCCATGTTCGCCCGGACCGTGCCCGGTTTCGAGGCCGTGCGCACGAAGGTGTTCAGCTACCGGGAGCTGGTGGACCTCTCCCTGAAGGAGCCGAGGACGACCGAGCCGGGCGCGGCGTACGCGTACTCGAACACCAATTTCGTCGTCGTCGGCATGCTCATCGAGAAGGTCACCGGGCATCCGGTGGGCGAGGAGTACGAACGCCGCGTCATCAGGCCGCTGGGCCTGCGGAACACCTCGTACGTGCACCCCCGGACGCGGATCGACGGCCGGCACGCACGCGGCTACCTCCACCCGGACGAGGAGGGCGCACCGCTGGTCGACTCCACCGAGCAGACGGTGTCCTGGGCGCAGTCCGCCGGGGCGGTCATCTCCGACCCGGCCGATCTGAACACCTTCACCTCCGCGCTGCTCGGCGGCAGGCTGCTGAGCCCGCGGATGCTGGAGGCCATGCTGAAGGCGACCCCGACCGACGCCGCCCGCACCCGCTTCTACGGGCTGGGGCTGCGCCGCTACGACCTGTCGTGCGGCACCTCGGTGTACGGCCACACGGGGACCGTGCAGGGCTTCTACACCTACGCGTTCAGCACCCGTGACGGGCGGCGCAGCCTGACCGCCATGGCGAACACCTCGAACCGGGGCGCCGCGAACACCGCCCTGGGCGGCACGCTCGAAGCCGCCTTCTGCGGCAAGCGGTCCACGTCGGCCACGCCGCGCGGCTTCGCCGTCGCGCCGGCCGAGGCGGACCTGCCGGAGCGCCACGCGCGCTGAGTCCCGGCCGCCCGCGCCCCGTCCGGGGGTAGCCCGCGGACGGGGCGCCGGGGATCATGGCAGGACGCCGGTCCGCCGGCCGCGCCCTGCCACCGAGCCCTGGAGATACGTGTGTCCTCCGCGTCGAGTTATGCGTCCGGTGCCTGCGATGTGCCGCTGCTGGGCGACACCATCGGTGAGAACCTCGACCGCACCGTGCGGCGGTTCCCCGGGCACGACGCCCTGATCGACCGGGCCCCCGGGCGCCGTTGGACGTACGCGGAGCTGGCGGCCGACGTCGACGCCCTCGCGCTCGGCCTGCTCGGCCTCGGCATCGCCAAGGGGGACCGGGTGGGGATCTGGGCGCCGAACCGCGCCGAGTGGACGCTGGTGCAGTACGCCACCGCCCGGATCGGGGCGGTCCTCGTCACCGTGAACCCCGCCTATCGTTCGCACGAACTCGAGTACGTCCTGCGGCAGTCCGGGATGCGGCTGCTCGTCGCGGCGGAGCGGTTCAAGAGCTCCGACTACGCTGCGATGATCGCGGAGGTCCGGCCGAGCTGTCCGGAGCTCGAGTTCACCGTCCTGCTGGAAGGGCCCGAGTGGACCTCCCTGCTGGAGACCGGGCGGCAGGGCGACCGGGCCGACCTGGTCCGGGCGCAGGCGGCGCTCGGCGCCGACGACCCGATCAACATCCAGTACACCTCGGGGACCACGGGATTCCCCAAGGGGGCGACCCTCTCGCACCACAACATCCTCAACAACGCCTTCTTCGTGGGCGAGTTGTGTCACTACACCGAGCGCGACCGGGTGTGCATCCCGGTGCCCTTCTACCACTGCTTCGGCATGGTGATGGGCAATCTGGCGTGCACCAGCCACGGCGCGGCCATGGTGATCCCCGCGCCGTCGTTCGACCCCGCGGCCACCCTGGCCGCGGTCGAGGCGGAGTCGTGCACCTCGCTGTACGGGGTCCCCACCATGTTCATCGCCGAATTGGCGGACCCCGGGTTCGACGGGTACGACCTGTCCAGCCTGCGGACGGGGATCATGGCGGGCTCGCCCTGCCCGGTCGAGGTGATGAAGGAGGTCATGGAGCGGATGGGCATGGCCGAGGTGTCCATCTGCTACGGGATGACGGAGACCTCGCCGGTGTCGACGCAGACCCGCGCGGACGACTCCGTCGAGCGCCGGGTGTCGACCGTGGGCCGTGTCGGACCGCACCTGGAGGTGAAGGTGGTCGATCCGCAGTCCGGCCGGACGGTGCCCCGCGGGGAACCGGGCGAGCTGTGCACCCGCGGCTACTCGGTGATGCTCGGCTACTGGGGTGAGCCGGAGCGGACCGCCGAGGCCGTGGACGCGGCGCGCTGGATGCACACCGGCGACCTGGCGGTCATGGACGAGGACGGCTATCTGAGCATCACCGGCCGGATCAAGGACATGGTGATCCGCGGCGGGGAGAACCTGTATCCGCGCGAGATCGAGGAGTTCCTCCACACCCACCCGGACGTTCTGGACGTCCAGGTCATCGGCGTGCCCGACCCGAAGTACGGGGAGGAGCTGATGGCGTGGGTGCGGATGCGCGAGGGCGCCGAGCCGCTGACCGCCGCGGACGTGCGCGCGTTCTGCGACGGCCGGCTCGCCCATGTCAAGATCCCGCGTTACGTGCACGTCGTGGAGGAGTTCCCCATGACGGTCACCGGGAAGATCCGCAAGATCGAGATGCGCGAGGCGGCGGCCCGCCTGCTGGACCTTCCGTCCGGCAGGCACTGAGGGCCGCCGCCCCACTCCGGGCGTGGATCAGCCCTTGCCGAGGAGCCCGTTCATGGTGGCGATCTCGGCGCTCTGGGAGGTGATGATGGCCTCGGCCATCGTCTTCGCCTCGGGGAAGGCGCCTTCGGCCCGCTCCGTCTTCGCCATCACGACGGCGCCCTCGTGGTGCTTGATCATGAGCTCCATGAAGGCGGTGTCGAACGCCTTGCCGGAGGCCTTGCCCAGCATCCGCATCTCGTCGGCGGTCATCATGCCGCCGCCGGCGCCGTGGCCCGCGTGGTCGGCGCCGCCCGCGGCGGGCACCTGCTCGCCCCACGAGGTCAGCCACCCGGACAGGGTCCTGATCTCCGGATCCTGAGCCTTCTTGATCGCCTCGGCGAGCTTCTTCACCTCCGCGGACTCGGCCCGGGAGGGGACGAGGTCCGCCATCTCCACGGCCTGGCGGTGGTGGGGGATCATCCCCTGGGCGAAGGCGACGTCGGCGGCGTTGTGCTGCCCCTGCGCGGCGGGCGAAGAGGCCGAGGCGGACGGGGACGGGGACGAGGACGTGGCGGAGTGGCCGCCGTGCCCGGCGGCTGCGCCGTCGTCGGCCGCACCGCAGGCGGCGAGGACGAACGAGGCCGTCGCGGCGGCCGCCACGGCGGCGGTACGGCGGATCAGGGAACGGTTCTTGCTCATGGTGGTACGACTCCTTGACGCGTGAGGACAGGGCGGAGCGCGGCAGCCCGGTACAGGGGCGCCGTGCGGGCCGCTCTAGATGCGCAGGAGTTGCAGTTCCGCGAGGTCCGGCGGGGCGCGCCCGCTCTCGGCGGGCGTCGGCGCACGGGTGGCGAACAGCGCGGCCGCCGGCGCGCCCGGCAGGGCGGCCGCGAGCTCGGGCGGCGCGTACGGCGTGGCGATCCCGGTCGCGGCGCAGGTGGCGTCCGCGTGGTGGACGTGGCCTCGGCCGTCGGCGCCGTGCGAGCAGTCCTCACCCGTCTGGTGGTGGCCGGAGCCGTGCCCGGCGGCGGCGACCGCGTGCGCCCGTTCGGGCATGACGGGCGTTCCCCCGGTCCCCAGCCCGTGCATGGCCAGCACACCGGCCAGTACGGCGAGCACCAGCAGCAGGCGGCCGGGCCCGGTGGGGCGACGGCGCGACGGCTGTGGGGCGGCGATCATGCGGTCATCCTACGATCCCGTTCCCCCCGCGCCGCGGAGGGACCCCGCGGCGGCGCGTCCGCGGCGGAGCCGAGGGGCTTTCCCGGCCACGATCGGCGCCCCGCGACCGGGCCTTCTGACAATGTCCGGATCAACGCCGTCCATAACGGCCGGGGGACGCTACGATCACGGCATGATCACAGCCGGCCCGCGACGCACCTCGCGCGTGGGCTTGTTCGCCGGCATCCTGAGCGCGCTGCTCTTCGCCGTGCTGCACTGCTCGTTACCCCTTCCCGCGGACGGGCACCTGCCGTCGGGGACCGGTTCCGCGTCCGTCTCCCTCTCCCTCTCCGCCTCCATCGGCGCGGCCGCCGCCGACACGGCACCTCATCACGCGGCCCACCCGGCCCACCCGGCCCACCCGGCCCATCGCGATCACCGGAATCATCGGGACCACCCGGACCACCACGTCGACTGCCTCTCCCCCGGCCTGGCCCCGCAGGCGCAGAACCAGACCCGCCACCCGGCGGACGCGGAGCCCGCGCTCCCCCTCACGCCCGACGCCGATACCGCGTCGGCGGACCCCGCCGCATCCCGCGGCGCCGGCGCCGCACAGCCGGCGCGGACCGGCCGCACCACGCTAACCAGCGCGTGCCGATGGCGCATCTAGACCGCTCGCGTACCGCATGAGCGACGTCCTGACGCATCATCGAGCGAGAGCGAACCCATGGATTCCTCCACCACCCACGTGACACCCCCTGCCCGCACCTCCCTGTCCGGGCTGGTCGGCAACACCCCCCTGCTGCGCGTATCGGAGCCGCTGGCCCCGGCGGGCCGCGGTTTCTGGGCGAAGCTGGAAGGCTTCAACCCCGGCGGCATCAAGGACCGTCCGGCCCTGCACATGGTCGAGCGGGCCCGCGCCCGGGGCGATCTCGAGCCGGGCGCCCGGATCATCGAGTCCACCAGCGGCACCCTCGGGCTGGGCCTGGCCCTGGCCGGCATGGTCTACGGGCACCCCGTCACCCTGGTCACCGACCCCGGTCTGGAAGGGTCGATGACCCGGCTTCTGACCGCGTACGGGGCCCAGGTCAACGTCGTCGGCGAACCGCACCCCACGGGCGGCTGGCAGCAGGCCCGCCGGGAACGCGTCGCCCAGCTCATGGCGCGGCATCCCGGTTCCTGGTGCCCCGACCAGTACAACAACCCCGACAACACCACCGCGTACACGCCGCTTGCCCTGGAACTGGCCGCCGAATTGGGCCACATCGACGTCCTGGTGTGCAGCGTCGGCACCGGGGGACACTCCGCGGGGGTCTCCCGCGTCCTGCGCCGGCTCCACCCCGGTCTCTCCCTGGTCGGGGTGGACACCGTGGGCTCCACCATCTTCGGCCAGCCGGCCCGGACCCGGCTGATGCGCGGCCTCGGTTCGAGCATCTATCCGCGCAACGTCGCCTACGACCAGTTCTCCGAGGTGCACTGGGTCGCCCCGGCGGAGGCCGTGTGGGCCTGCCGCCGGCTCGCGACCTCGCACTACGCCACCGGTGGGTGGAGCGTCGGGGCGGTCGCCCTGGTGGCCGGGTGGCTCTCCCGCACGCTGCCCGAGGACACCCGGATCGCCGCCGTCTTCCCCGACGGGCCCCAGCGCTACCTCGGCACCGTGTACGACGACGACTACTGCGCGGCCCACGGCCTGCTCGACGGCCCTCCGGCCCCCGAACCCGACGTGGTCGGCCGGCTGGACGAGAAGGAGGTCACGCGGTGGACCCGCTGCGCTTCCGTCGTCGACCCGCTCACCCTCGGCGGGGACGGCCCACGGGAGCGGGCCCGGTGAAGACGACTCTCGCACAGGTCCGTTCGTACGAGGGCAGCGTCCAGCTGCTGATGGTCAACCAGTTCACCATCAACCTCGGCTTCTACATGCTCATGCCCTATCTGGCCACGCACCTGGCCGGGCCGCTGGGGCTCGCCGGGTGGACGATCGGGCTGATCCTCGGCGTGCGCAACTTCAGCCAGCAGGGCATGTTCCTCATCGGCGGGACGCTGGCCGACCGCTTCGGGTACAAGCCGATGATCATCGCCGGGCTCGTGCTGCGCGTCGTCGGATTCGCGACGTTCGGCCTGGTCGGCTCCGTGCCCGCGCTCATCGCCGCCTCCGCGGCGACCGGACTGGCCGGGGCCCTGTTCAACCCGGCCACCCGGGCGTACCTGGCCGCGGACGCGGGAGACCGCCGGGTCGAGGCCTTCGCCCTGTTCAACGTCTTCTACCAGGCGGGCATCCTGCTGGGCCCGCTGGTGGGCATGGTGCTGACCGGGGTCGGCTTCCGCCTCACCTGCCTGGTCGCGGCCGCGGTCTTCGCGGTGCTCGGCATCGTGCAGGTCCGGGCGCTGCCGGCCCGCCGCGGCAACGACGCCGCGGACCGGAAAGCGGGCCCGCGCGAGGGCGTGTTCGCCCAGTGGCGCGGCATCCTGGCCAACCGGCCGTTCCTGCTCTTCTCCGCCGCCATGGTCGGGTCCTACGTCATGACCTTCCAGGTCTACCTGGCGCTCCCGCTGGACGTCCGGCGGCTGGTGGGCGAAGGCCCCTCCGGGACGGCCGCGGTGGCCCTGCTCTTCGCCGGGTCCGGGCTGAGCACCGTGCTCTTCCAGACCCGGGTCACCGCCTGGTGCAGGTCCCGGATGGAGCCGGGGCGGGCCCTGACGCGGGGGCTGCTGGTCATGGCCGCGGGCTTCCTGCCCCTGGCGGTGGCCACGGCGCTGCCCGTACCGGAGGGCGGCCTCGGACGGTGGCTGCTGGCGGCGGTGCCCGCCGTGCTGTCCGGGCTGCTGCTCGCCCTGGGCACGATGATCGCCTACCCGTTCGAGATGGACACCATCGTCCGCCTCTCCGGCGATCGGCTGGTGGCCACGCACTACGGGCTGTACAACACGGTCTGCGGCGTCGGCATCGCCCTCGGGAACCTGCTCACGGGTGCGGCCCTGGACGCGGCCCGGGCGGCCGGGATCTCCGCGCTCCCCTGGCTGGGACTCGCCGCCCTCGGCCTGGGCTGCGCGGCCGCCCTCCACGTGCTGCACCGCTCCGGCCGGCTCGATCGCGCCGGGCAGGGGGCACGCGCCGAGGCCACGGCTGCCTGACGGACCGCCCGCAGGTCCGCAGGTCCGGCCGTCCGTACGTCCGTGAAGTGCGGGGGCGGCCACGCCGTCCCGTCCGCCCCCGCACGCGCGCCGCTGCCCGTATGCCGAGACCTTCCCGGCCCCATCCGGCCTGCGCACGCGAAGATCAAGCCATTGCATCCGCGATGCAACTTCTTTATCGAAAAGGCGGGTTACCGTCCCGCCATGAATTCGAACACGCGGAGACCCGCTGCCCACTCACCCAGTCGCCGCACCCTCCTGCGCTCCGCCGTGGCGGGCACCGCGGCCGCCGGGGCGGGTCTCGCCCTCGGACCGGCGTTCCCCGCCTCCGCCGCCACCGCGGAGGCGGAGACCACGGACCGGCCGGTCACTCCCGCCCAGGCCCTGCGCCGGCTGGCGGCCGGGAACGAGCGCTGGCGCAGGCAACTGCAGCAGCATCCCCACGAGTCCGCCGCGCTGCGCCGCCGACTGGTCCTGGGACAGCACCCGTTCGCGATCGTGCTGGGCTGCGTGGACTCACGGGTGCCTCCGGAGCTCGTGTTCGACCAGGGCCTGGGCGACCTCCTGACCGTCCGGTCCGCCGGTGAGGTGCTCGACGAGGCCGTGCTGGGCAGCATCGCCTACGGGGTCCTCGAACTGCACATACCGCTGGTGCTCGTACTGGCCCACCAGTCGTGCGGAGCCGTCGCCGCGGCGGTCCACGCCGACGAGACCGGTGAGCCGCTGCCGGCCCACGTCCAGTACCTGGCCGACCAGATACGGCCCTCCATCGACCACGACCAGCACGGCGAAGCCCGTATCGACGCCACCGTCAACGCGCACGTGCGCCGGGTCCGCGACCGCCTGGCGGCCGAGACGGACCTCGCCGGAAGGGTGGCATCCGGCGACCTCGCCGTGGTGGCGGCCCGCTACGAGCTCACCGACCAGCGCGTGCGCACCTTCTCCTAGTCCGGTTCACCGGCCCGCTACTAGGTACAGCCCAGGTCCTGCGTGGTGGTGGCCGCCAGGTGGTCCACCACCGCGCGCAGGCTGCCCCTGCGCCGGAACACCTCGCGCTGGCGTTCCGCGCCGGTGCCCCGCCGGCACAGCTCGGCGAAGAGCCGCTCGGCCTCGGCGAGGTCGCCCGTCGCGTCCAGCCCGGGCTCGGCGCGGCGCAGCAGCGCGGCGGTCAGGGTGTGGGCGGGCACCGTGTCGCCGGTCAGCGGGTCGATCCCCTCGCCGTGGTGGCCGTAGCGGGCGGCGAAACGGTGGGCCGCCCGCAGCCGCCGGGACGGGACGTCGGGCGGGGGGCCGCCGTGCTCCTCGGCCTCGGCCGCCAAGGTGGTGCACAGGCCCCTGATCAGCAGGGCCAGCAGCACGGTGGTGTCGAGGTCGGCGCTGACGTCGGCGATGCGGATCTCGAGGGTGGGGACGTGCTCGGACGGGCGGGCGAACCAGTAGATCATCCCGCGGTCGAGGATGACGCCCGAGCTGACCAGGGCGTCCGCGGTGGACTCGTAGCCGGCCGGAGTCAGCAGCGGCGGGGGGCCTGCGGTGGGCCAGCGTCCGAACTCCACTGCGCGCCAGTCGGCGAAGCCGCTCTCCAGCCCGCCGGCGAACGGGGAGTTCACCGCGAGCGCCTGGAGCGCCGGGAGGTAGGGCCGTACGCGGTTGGCCAGGTCCAGGGCCCCGGTGTGGTCGAGGGTGCCGATGTGTACGTGACAGCCGCACACCGCCCCCAGCCTGCCGTCGACCACCTCGCTGTAGACGCCGGCCATGCGCCGGTAGCGCGGGCCCTCGGTCACCGGGACGGGATCGTCCGGAGGGACCACGGCCGTGCCCGTACCCACCAGCAGGCATCCCGCGTCCCGTGCGGCCCGGCCCGCGGTGGCCCGCAGGGCGGCCAGCTGTTCGCGCAGCTCCGTGCCGGTGCGGACGGGCTGGGTGCAGACCTCGAGCTGGCAGGTGTAGAACTCGGCCTGGGCCTGGTCACCGAGCACAGGAGTCAGTGACCCGAGGACCTTCGGCGCCCGGGGTACCGGCGCCCGCGTGCGGGCGTCCACGAGGAAGAACTCTTCCTCGACTCCCATGGTGAGCACGGCAACCCGCCTCCGTCGTCAGAGGGTGCGACCGGACGGCACCCCCACCCGATTCAGGCTCCCGCGCCGTTGTCGCCCGGCCGCCGTCGTGGCAGGCGTCTGCCCCCTACAGTGTCCTCCATGCGCGGCCGAAGGGCGCTCCGGGCAGGTCACCGAGGTCGTCGCCGTGGAGAGCGGGCCGGTCACACCCGGTTGCGATCCTCGCCTTCGCGGTGAGCCGGATCGCCGGGGCCGGGGCCGGGGCCCTGGCGAGCGGGTCCGGCTTCCCCGAGGCCGCGTACCGGCTCACCGTGCCGCAGACCCTGCTGAACGGCGAGTACGAGCCGGCCCAGGACCTGTCGCAGACGGAGGGCGCGGCAGCCCTCGAGGGCACCTGCGACCCGAAGATCCGCAACCTGGAGCCGGTGGCCGCCCGTACGCCGCCGAGTCCCGGAAGGGAATCGCCGCCCTCGCATCACGGCCGCCTCCGGGGTGACCGTCTCCTGCCAGGTGCTGACCATGGCGCAGGAGGGCGCGAAGACCACCCTGCCGATGTGCGCCTGGGCGGACGAGAACACGGGCGCGTCGGTCGGCGTCGTCACCCCGGAGACCGCGCTCCAGGACCCCCGCTCCGTGGACCTGGCCAAGATCGCCGAGACCACCGTCCAGGTCCGCACGGAGACCAGGCAGCCGATCGGCTGAGGAGGAGCGGAGCGCCCCGCAGGCCGGGGCGGCCTGCGGGGCGGAGCGGCCTGCGGGGCGAGGTGTCACGAGGCGCGGCGCGGGGCTCCGAAGCTGGTGAAGGCGCTTCGTTTGGGCAGGCGGTAAACCTCCCGGCCGGTGATCGCGTTGAGGATCGCGGCGTTGCGCACCGCGCCGATGTCCAGGTTCGGTGAGGAGACGCCGTGGCTGTGGGTTTCGGCGTTGGCGACGAAGACCCGGCCGGTGATCCCTTCCGCGAGTTCGACCGAGTGGTCCAGGCGTACCCGGTGACGGCCCGCGCCGTCCCGCAGCAGCAGGTCCTCGATCGGTTTCAGGAAGGCCGGCGGGCGGTTGCGGTAGCCCGTCGCGGCCACCACCAGGTCGGTGGTGTGCTCGAAGCTCTGGCCGGTGTCCCGGTGCCGGCAGGTCAGCACCGCCCGCCCCGTGGCGTCCGTGGCCGCGGACTCCACCGTGACGCCGAACCGCAGTTCCGCCTCGGCCAGTCCGTGTTCCAGCTGGCGGCGGTAGAGCAGTTCGTGGATCTCCTCGAGGGTGTCGGTGGAGATCCCCTTGTAGAACTGCCACTGCTCGCGGGTCAGCCGGTCGCGCACCTCCTCGGGCAGGGAGTGGAAGTACTGCATGTACGCCGGAGTGGTCATCTCCAGCACCATCTTGGTGTAGTCGAGCGGGGCGAACGACGCGGTGCGGGTCAGCCAGCTCACCGCGGGCCCGCCCTCGAGGTTGCGGCCGAGCAGGTCGGCCGTCACCTCGGCCCCGGACTGGCCCGAGCCGATCACGGTGACCTTCCCGGCGGCGTCCACGTCGGAGGACCGGTAGAGGTAGTCGGCGGTGTGCAGCAGCCGCGAGGGGGGCAGCGCGGCGAGGGCGTCGGGGAGGTACGGGGCCGTGCCGATGCCCAGGACGAGGTTGCGGGCGTGCATCCGCAGCGGTGTGCCGTCGCCGCGTACGGCGTGCACGGTGAAGCGTTCGTGCGCCGCGTCCCAGTGGACCTCCTCGACACGGTGCGAGAAGTGCACCGAGGGGAGCTTCGCCGCGGCCCAGCGCAGGTATTCCTCGTACTCGCGGCGGGAGGGGAAGAAGTTCTCGCGCACGGTGAAGGTGTACAGCCGGTCCATGTCGTGGAGGTAGGTGAGGAACGACAGCGGATGGCCGGGCGCGACGAGGGTGACGAGGTCGGCGAGGAAGTTCACCTGCATGGAAGCGTTGCCGAACATCATCCCGCGGTGCCAGGTGAACTCGGGCTGCTCCTCCAGTACGACGAGGTCGAGGCCGTCCACGGTGGAGGCGAGGGCGGCCAGTCCGAGGTTGAAGGGGCCGCAGCCGACGGCCACCACGTCGTGTTCGCCGACGGATTCGCCGACGGGTTCGCCGACGGGTTCGCTGACGGGTTCGTTCATCGGGGCAGGTCCTCCTCGCGGCGCGGGTGGATGAGCAGGGCGGCGGTCTTGTCCGGGAAGACGACCTCGCCGGCCGGCTGGAATCCGGCGGCGGCGAACGCCCTGAGGGAGGCCGCGTTCTTGACGTCCGGCTCGGCGGCCACCCGGGTGCACAGGGGGTCGGCGGCCAGCAGGCCCTCGGCGAGGGCGCGCAGCAGGGTCCGGCCCAGGCCCTTGCCGGTGCGGCCCTCTTCGCCGATGGCGATGTGCAGGCCGAGGTCGCGGGGCAGGTGCGGGTAGTGACCGGCGAGGCGGTCGCGCATCACCCGGTAGACCTCGATGTACGCGAACGGCCTGCCGTCGAGGCCGATCAGGGCGGGCAGGACGGCGTCCCCGGCGAGGTGTCCCGCGATCTCCTCGGCCCAGCGCTCCCGGGGCCATGCCTGGTGCCAGAAGGCATCGATGTGCGGAGACTGCATCCACCCGTGCACGAGGTCCAGGTCGGGCCCTTCGGCCCGGGCGACGCGCGCCGACCAGGGACCGCTCAGCCGGGGCAGCGGGGGGCCCGGGACGGTGGTGGCGGCGCGCTGGGACGCGTCGTCGCGCAGCGGCTGCGCCGGGCTCATGCGGCGGCCTCCTGGAGGGGGTTGGGGGCGTCGAGGTAGACGGACTGGGCGTCGAGGGGGGCGAGGACCTCGTCGATCCCGTGCAGCCGGGTGAGCAGGTTGCCCTTGCAGGGCAGGGTGTCCGCCTCGAGCCAGCGGCGGGCGAGCCGGTCGCCGTCGGGGCCGGCCGCGGCGAGGGCGGGCAGGGCGGCGCGCAGCCGGGCCGCGAGTACGGCGAGCAGGTCGCGCTCGTCCGCGAGGCCGTCGACGGCGAGCCGGCCGACCACCGACAGGGCCTGGTTGCGCAGCAGGTAGTACGAGAGCCGGTCGTCGACGAGGGCGTCGTCGACCACGGCCAGCGTGGAGGAGCCGGAGCCGAGCCGCCCCAGCAGGCCGGGGAGGTACGAGGAGGCCAGGTAGTAGCCCTGGTTGTCGCGGAAGGTCCCGCCGGTGACCCGGCCCCGCTCGTCCAGCCGGACCAGGGTGTTCTGCTGGTGGGCTTCGAGGCCGATGCCGGTGGCGGCGTACAGGTGCAGCATCGGGACCAGCACCTTGTCGGTGTAGTCGGCCGTCCACTGCTCGGCGGCTCCGGCGCCGAGGCCCGCCACGAGGTCGCCGAGCGCGCTGCGGCCGAGGCCGGGGCGGGGGGCCACCAGACCCACCAGGCAGCGCAGGTCGGCGATGCCGGGAGGCACTTCGCGTACGGCGACGTCGAGGCCGGTGACCTCCGGGCCTTGGGGACGCCCGGGCTCGTCCACCGCGAGCCAGGCGGGATCGCGGGTGATGGCGAAGCCGGGGTGGGCCCGGAAGGTGGTGTCCGCGTACCCGGCGTCGAGGAGCCGGTTGATCTCCAGGCCGCGGCGCAGTTCCGTACGGGTGGACTCGCGGCGGGAGTTGGTCAGCCGCAGGCCGAGCGAGAGTTTCAGCATGACGTCGGCGTCCGGCCGGTACACGGTGCGCACGCTGGAGGTCGGCCACCACTCGGGGCCGAGCTCGCCGAGCGGTTCGAGTGCGCCGGAGTCGATCAGGGCGGCGATGCGCGGGCGGTGCAGCAGGTCGCGGGCCTGCCAGGGGTGTGCGGGGACGAGGACGCGGCCGTCGTGCAGCCGGCGTCCGGCGAGTTCGGCGAGCAGGGCGACGGTGTCCTGTCCGGCGAGGGACGGGGCCTTGTCCACGGCGTCGTGCGAGACCACCGACTCGTCGGCGGCGAACCAGTGCAGCCGGAAGGAGCCGCGCAGTTCGGGTGAGAAGGCGGCCGCGTCGTTCTCCGAGATGCCGTCGCGGCTCTTGGGCGCGGGGTGGTTCAAGTGGCCGAGGATCAGAGCTTGTTCGGCGTCGAGGAAGCCGTCCACCTCGGGCGGTGGCTGCGGGCGGGTCCGGCGGTCGGCGATGAAGGTGGCGACGCGGCGTACGGACTCGGCGGTGCGTTCCACCAGGTCGGCCACCTCGCCCGCCGGAACGCCGCCGGGGCGGCTGCCGCCGCGCACGGCGGCCTCGGTGGCGAGCAGAGCGACGGCGGTCACGGGGTCGGCGCTCGCGCCGAGCGGGCCGCCGGGCCCCTCCAGGCGGGCGGGGGCGAACCGGTGCAGGCCGGTCGGCGAGCGGTGGGTCACCTCGGTGACCAGGGCCAGGCCGGCGGTGGGGAGTTCGATCCGCAGCGGGCCGGGCGCGACGGGGGTGCCGGTCTCGAGCAGCCAGCAGCGCAACAGCGCCTCGATGTGGGCGTGTTCGGCGGCGCTGCGGGCGTCCGGTGCGTGCAGGGCGTCGTCGCCGGCGGCCGGACGGCCCGCGGCGGGGCCGGGGGCGGGCCTGGGTGCGGGCGTGGGGGCGGAAGCGGCGGCGGTGGTGCTCATGCGGCGCTCTCCTCTACGAGTCGTTCACAGGTGCGGCCGGCGTCGAGGACGAGGTCCACGAGGCCGTCGATGTCTTCCGGTGTGGCCGTCGGGTTGAGCAGGGTGAACTTCAGGCACACCCGTGCGGGGGAGCCGGCTCCGGCGGTGCGGACCTCCGTACGTCCGATGAGTGCGGTGCCCGACTCCAGGAGCTGCCTGCGCAGGGCGCCGTTGAGGCGGTCGGCGGTGCCCGGGTCGGCGCCGCGGTAGCGGAAGACCACGGTGGTCAGTGCGGCCGGGGAGACGAGTTCGAGTTCCGGTTCGGCGAGGATGCGGCGCTCGGCGTACCGGGCCAGGCGGTGGCAGGTGTCGACCATCCGGCCCATTCCGGTGTGGCCGTACGTCAGCAGGGTGGCGGCGGCCTTCACGGCGTCGGGGCGGCGGGTGGTCTGCAGGCTGCGGCCGAGCAGGCCGTCGTAGCCGGCTTCGGAGTCGTCGGCCGGGTTGAGGTAGGCGACCTCCCGGTCGAGCGCGGTGAAGGCGGTGGTGTCGGACACCAGGAGCACACTGGTGGCGGCGGGCTGCCAGCCGATCTTGTGCAGGTCGAGGGTGATGGAGTCGGCCAGTTCCAGCCCGGCGAGCCGGCCGGCGAGCTGCTCGGAGAACAGGGCGCCGAAGCCGTACGCGGCGTCCACGTGCATCCAGATGCCGTGCCCGGCTGCGATCTCGGCGATCTGCGGGAGCGGGTCGATGGAGCCGAAGTCGGTGGTTCCGGCGGTGGCGACGACGGCGAGCGGGGTCCGCCCGGGGCCGAGGCCGTCCAGGGCGGCGGTCAGGGCCTCCGGCCGCATCCGCCACCGCTCGTCGGTGGGCAGGAGGTGGACGGCCGACTCGCCCAGTCCGAGGGCGGCGCAGGCCCGTTGCACCGAGAAGTGGGCGAGTTCCGAGCAGAACACGACCGGTCCGGGCAGGGCGGCCACCCCGTCCTGGCGGGCGTCCACCCCGCGTCGCAGGGCCGCGGCGTCCCGGGCGAGCAGCAGGCCGAGCAGGTTGGACAGCGAGCCGCCGGGGGTCAGGACGCCGTCGGCGCGCTCTCCCAGTCCGGCCAGGCGGGTCAGTACGCCGATGAGCCAGCGTTCGACGGCCATGGCCGCGGGGCCGGAGTCGTAGGTGTCCAGCGAGGCGTTGGTCACGCTCGCCAGGGTGTCCGCGGCGACGGCGACGGCCAGGGGCGGGGGCTGGAGGTGGGCGGCGGCCCGGGGGTGGGACAGGTCGATGCCGTGTTCGATCAGCAGGGTGGCGAGCAGCTGGAGCGCGGCCTTGGCGCCGAGCCCCTCGACGGGGAGCCGGGCCGGTCCCAGGGCCTGGGCGGCCGACGCGAGGACGGTGGAGGGGGCGCCCGCCGGTAAGGGTCCCGCCGGGCGGCGGGCGTTCAGGGCGGCGTCGATGGCCTCGCCCACGGCGGCGGAGACCTCGGTGAGTCCCTCGGGGGACCCGGCCAGCGCGTTCGGCGGGAGGAGCGGCAATTCGGTGAGCGGTGCCTCGGTGAGTGGTGTCACGCCCTGCCTCCTCAGGCTTCTGCCAGCGGGTTGGGGTGAGTGCCGTTCGGATACAGCGCGTGCCGCAGGGCGCGGTCGCCGTACCGGGTGACGACGATCCGGTCGCGGTTCAGGCCGTAGCGGGGGATCTGGGGGGTGAGCAGGTCGTACTCGGCGAACCGTTCGGACAGTTCGGGGAAGCGGCGCTGGAAGTCGAGGATGGTCTGGCGGACCATGCGCCAGAACGTCTCCTCCGGGACGCCGAGCTGCTGCGCGCACAGCGGGGCGAGGTAGCGGAAGTGGCCGACGAAGACCTGGTCCATGACGTGCTGCTTGATGATCGAGGGGTGCTTGCGGGGCAGGACGTGGTCGTGGCCGTCGGGCTCCGGCCCGCGCTCGGGCACGTCCGTGAAGGACACGCACACGTCGTCGACGAAGTCCTTGAGGTACAGGCGGGCCGGTACGTCGTTCTCGTCGTAGCCGATCAGGGTGTTCTGGCCGTGCGGGTTGAAGGTGACCCCGTACCGGTACAGCACGTGCAGGATCGGGACGAGCAGCGTGTCGAAGAGCCGCCGCAGCCATTCCTGGGGCTCGAGGCCGGAGGCGCGGACGAGTTCGGCCGCGAACGCGGTGCCGGTGTGGTCGACGTGGAGCAGCGAGGCGAAGGTGCGCACCCGCTCGCCGGGGTCCTTGCGGGCGGTGACGGAGTCCCGCCAGATGCAGCCCAGGGTTTCCAGGTGCTGGTAGGGCGCGTCCTCCAGCTTGGAGAGGTAGGGGTGGCGGACGGTGACGGAGGCGACCTCGCCGAGGAACACGGTGCGGCACTCGTCGGTCAGGAAGGCGTCGCGCTCCACCAGTCCGCGCAGCCATTGGGTGACGACGGGCGCGCCCATGGTGCAGTGCGGCGGTATGCCCCTCCAGACGAGGGTGTTGAGGATCTTCAGGGGGAGTTTGACGTCGTAGCGGTCGGGGACGGTGACATTGGCCATCGTGCGGATGGACTGCCCGGGCAGGTACGCGTCCGGGCTGTCGCCCAGCGGGATGATGCGGCGCTGCGCCACGTCGGCGGCGTGCAGGGTCTGTACGGCGTGGTCCCACTGCCAGGGGTGCACGGGCATCCACACGTAGCCCTGCGGGTCGACTCCGGCCGCTTCCAGTACCTGGGTGAAGCGGTTGCGGGTGGACTCGTCCAACTCGCGTGCCAGGAGGTTCTGTTCGGACAGTTCCGAGGTGCCGCGGAATTCGGCGAGGCCGCGGTGCACGGCCACCCACTGGAGCCGGAGCGACTGGGCCGACTCGGGGGCGTAGTGCCGTACGTCGGTGGCCGAGAAGCCGATGCGGCCCTTGTTGGCGACGAGGAGGTTGTGCCCCGTCATCCGGCATTCCAGCTCCGTGTGGCCGAGGGCGCGCAGCTCGGCCACCGTCTCGCCGCCGTGCGTGATGCGTGCCGCGTCGACGGCGACGGTGGCGGACAGCTCGGTGAAGTAGGTGGCGATCGTCGACGCGTCGCTGCCTAAGGTCGTGGCCGCTTCGAGGAGGAACTGCTGGGCGTCCCAGGCGGGTTCGGCCACCGAGTTGCCGAGCATGCTGGTGGCGGTGCGGGTGATGGACCGCGGGTCGACCCGCAGCCATCCGAAGGCGCCGGGTTCGGCGTCGAAGGCGTAGGTGGTACCGCTGTCGAGGTCGACGCGGTAGCCGCCTTGGCCGGTTTCCGCCGCCTTGAGCATGTCCTCGAAGCACCACTCGCCCAACGCCTTGGCGAGAAGCCGGCGGTTGGCCTCGCGCCAGGCCGCAGGGGCCACTTCGGGGAGGGTGGGGACGGGATGGTCGGGGGGGATGGACATCAAACGGCTCCGTGGTCTCTGGATCGGCTCACCTGGGCAAGAGCGGCTCAGGCACAGGTCAGATTAGGTAAGGCTCACCTAAGCGGCAAGGCCACCTTCCGGCCATAGCGTCGATGTGACACACCATCAAGAGTTCTCTTAGGTTAGGCTAACCAAACCGTTATTCTTCCGGGATTCTTCTTCGAGGTGATCAGCGGTGCCCTCCTGCCGTCGCACTCCCCGATGGACCTTCGCCCTGGTCAGCGCCGGTGGCGTGGTGATGACCCTGGACGTGACCGTGGTCAATGTCGCCCTCTCGGACATCGCCCGGGACCTGGACGCCGGGCTCAGCCGGGTGCAGTGGACGGTGTCCGCGTACTCGCTGGCCTTCGGCGCCCTGCTCCTGACCGCGGGGGCGCTCTCCGACCGAGTGGGGCGGCGGACGGTGTTCACCGCCGGGATGGCGCTGTTCACCCTGGCATCCGCCGGCTGCGGACTGGCCCCCGACGCCGGCACCCTGATCGCGGCCCGTGCGGCCCAGGGGCTGGGTGGCGCCATGGTGTTCGCGCCGACGCTCGCCCTGCTGGCCGCCGCGTACGAGGGCGCCCGCCGTCAGGCGGCGATCGCCGCCTTCGCGGCCATCGCCTCCGCCGCCGGGGCGCTGGGGCCGGTGGTCGGCGGCGTCTTCGTCCAGGGACTCGGCTGGCGCTGGATCTTCCTCGTCAACGTGCCGATCGGCGTACTGGTCGTGGCCGGCGCCCTGGCCCGTATGCCGGAATCCGCCGCGCCGGCCGAAGGCCGCCGCCGCATCGATCCGCTGGGCGCGGCACTCGGCGTGGCCACCCTGCTGGCCCTGCACTATCCGCTGGTCACCGGCCCGGAGGCCGGCTGGACAGCGCCGGAGGTACTGGGCTCCGCCGTGCTCGGCATCCTGTTCGCGGTGGCCCTGGTGGTCAGCCAGCGGCGCGGCGGCGGTCTGATCGACATGGCTCTGCTGCGGATCCGCACCTTCTCCGGAGCCGCCGTCCTGGGGTTCTTGGCCCGGATGTCGAGCCTGGGCGTCCTCGCCTTCACCACGCTGTGGCTGCAGAGCACCCACGGGTTGTCGGCGCTCGACGTCGGCCTGTACCTGCTGCCGCTGACGGGCAGCCTGCTGGTGGCCGGCCTGTTCGTCGCGCGGCTGCAGCGGCTCTTCACCCCTGACGTCCTGGTCGCCGCGGGCTTCGCCCTCCAG
Source organism: Streptomyces sp. NPDC046303 (assembly GCF_055588085.1). Taxonomy (NCBI): domain Bacteria; kingdom Bacillati; phylum Actinomycetota; class Actinomycetes; order Kitasatosporales; family Streptomycetaceae; genus Streptomyces; species Streptomyces sp. NPDC046303. Next base: position 200,734 of record NZ_JBVJFA010000010.1, on the reverse strand, counting down.
GGGCTGGGCCTCCTCGCGCTCGCCGCGGCCGCGGGGGCGGACGCCGGGCAAGCCGCCACGGTCGCCGGGCTCGTGCTCCTCGGAGCGGGTGGCGCCGTCATCTTCCCCCCGTTGATGGGCGTGGCGGTGGGGGCGGTGCCCGCCGACCGGGCCGGGATGGCGTCGGGGCTGACGAACTCCTGCTACCCGCTCGGCACCGCGGCGGGCGTCGCCGTCTTCGGGGCGCTGTTCTCCGCCCGGATGGAGACGGGGCTGGGCAAGGGGCTGGGGAAGGGCCTGGAGTCCGGCCCGGAGGGCCTCGCGGCGACGCGGACGGCCGTGGAGACCGGGCGGCTCGAGCTCCTCGAGCCGGCGCTGCGGCCCCTCGCCCGGTCGGCCTTCTCGGGGGCCTTCAGCGCCGTCTGCCTGGCCTCGGCCCTCGTCTGCCTGCTGGGCGTGTTCGCCGCCCGCACGCTGAGGGCCGAGGCGCAGACCGCCGGCGGCGCCGCCGCGAAGCGCCGCCGCCGATCGTCGGTCGCGCAGACCTCTTTGAACCGGACCTCCTGACAAGATGTCCCGAGCAGACGTCCCGACCGGACGTCCCGCATCAGACCTCCTGGGTCCGGCGCAGCAGCCACACCAGGTACGGGGCACCGACCAGGGCGGTCACGATGCCCACCGGGATCTCGGTCGGGGCGAGCAGCCAGCGGCCCAGCGCGTCCGAGGCGACCACCAGCACCGCACCCAGCACCGCGGCCATGGGCACCATCCGCGCCGTGCCGTTGCCGACGATGCGCCGGGCCAGGTGCGGGGCGACCAGTCCGACGAAACCCACCGCTCCCACCGCCGCGGCCGTACCGGACGCCAGCACCGCGCCCGCGCCCAGGACGAGCAGCCGGGCCCGGCCCAGGTCCAGGCCGAGCGCGCGCGGAAGTTCGTCGCCCAGGGCGAGCAGGTTCACCGGACGCGCCGCGATCACCAGCCCCGTCGCGACCAGTGCGGGCAGCACGAGCCAGCCCAGTGCGGTGAGGTCCCGGGCGTAGGTACTGCCGGACAGCCAGCCCAGTGCGGCCGAGATGTTCATCTGCGCGCCGACCACCATGATGTTGACCAGGGCCATGGAGGTGGCGGCCGCGCCGAGGCCGACCAGCACCACCCGGGTCGGATCCAGCCCGGTACGACCGCCCTCCTTGCTCCCCCGGGCCACGAAGACCACGAGGGCGAGCATCAGCACGCCTCCGATGCCCGCGGCGGCCGGGAGCGCGGCGAGCGGCGCCGAGGGCACGAGGAGGATGACGAAGACGGCGCCGAGGGAGGCCCCGCCGGTCACGCCGACCAGCCCCGGTTCCGCGAGGGGGTTGCGGACGACCGCCTGCACGGCGGCGCCCGCCACGGCCAGGCAGGCCCCGGCCAGGGCGGCCACGAGGATCCGCGGCAGCCGGTACGACACCACCGCCTCGGTGATCTGCTCGGCCGACCCGAAGAGCGCCGCACCCAGCTGGCTCCAGCCGATGTGCACGTCGCCGACCCGCAGGGAGAGCACCATGGCGACGGCCAGTGCGAGGAGCCCGCCGCCGATGGCGAGGGTGTACGCGGGGGTCCGGCGGCCGTCCGAGACCGCGACCGCCGCACCCGTGTCGGCGTCGCCCGTGCTCACCCGGCGGGCGAGCAGCATGAAGACCGGGCCGCCGATCAGCGCGGTCACCACGCCGACCGGGATCTCGGAGGTGTACACGGCGGAGGGCGGCACGGCCAGCTGCGCGGCGGCGTCGGCCGCCAGCAGCACGGTGGCGGCCAGCACGGCCGCCATCGGGATGAGCAGCGCATGCTTGCGGATGCCCAACTGCCGGACCATGACGGGTGCGATGAGCCCGACGAAGCCGATCGGGCCGGCCAGCGACACCGCCGCGGCGGACAGCAGGACGGCGATCAGGAAGGCGGCGGGACGGATCCGCTCCACGCGGACGCCCATCGCCTCGGCCGTCTCGTCTCCGAGGGCCAGCAGGTCCAGCGGCCGCGCCAGCAGCGGCGCGGCCAGCGCGCCGAGCGCGACGACCGCACCGAGCGTGAGGGGGCGTTCCAGCCCGGACTGCATCAGGGTGCCGTTGCCCCAGAAGAACAGTCCCCGGGTGGCCTGGAGGTCGAGCATCTGCAGGAACTCGGCGGCCGCGGTGCCCGCGAGGGCGACGGTCGCCCCGGCGAGCAGGACCCGGCCGGGGGTGAGGACGCCCCTGCTGCTGAGCAGGTAGACGAGGGCGATGGCGAGCACGCCGCCGAGGAAGGCCGCGCCCCCGGCGGGCAGCGGCCCCAGGCTCACGCCGGTGAACGCCACCAGCACCACGGCGAAGTAGGCGCCGGCGTTGACGCCCAGGGTGTCGGGGGCGGCCAGCGGGTTGCGGGTGGCGCCCTGGACGAGGACGCCGGAGACACCGAGGGCGACGCCGACGACCAGGCCGGTCAGGGTGCGCGGCAGCCGGCTGCCGACCAGGACGTCCCGGGTGTGCGGATCCCCGTGTCCGGCGAGCATCGCCGCGAAGTCGCCGATGTCCACGCCGGAGGCGCCGAGGCCGAGGTGGACCACGGTGACCAGGCACAGGGTGAGGGCGAGGGCGCCGCCCACGAGCAGGGCTCGTCGGCGGTCGCCGGACAGCCGGCCGGGTAAACGGCCGGACTGCCGGGCGGGCAGGAGGGCGGAGAGCGTCATCAGACCTTCAGGGCCTTGCCGGTCTCGTCGAGGATGTGCAGCGCCGACAGCGGGCCGCCGAAGAGCCAGGTGCCGGGGTCGAGCGGGACGACCCGGTCGTTCTTCACGAACTCCAGCCCCTTCCACACCGCGTTGGAGGCGAGGTCGCCGGTGAACGGGTTGTCCTTCGCGCTGGCGACGTAGAGGAAGGTCGCGTCCGGCTCGGTCTTGGTCAGGCCCTCGACGCCGACCGTGGTCATGCCCCAGGCGTCGGGTTCGCCCTTCCAGCCGTTCTTCAGCCCCGCGAGGTTCAGCACCTGGGGGGCGATGGCGTCGTCGGTCAGCATCCGTACCGACGCGGTGCCGTTGGCGGTGAAGCCCTGTGCGACGGCGTACTTCAGGCCGCTCTTGCCCGCTTTGTCGAGGCGCCCCTTGAGGTCGGCGGCCCTGGTGTCGATCTGCCGGTTGACCTCGATCGCCTTGTCCTGCTTGCCGACCGCCTTCGCGAGCTCGGTGAAGTTCTTCTTCATCGTCTCGAGTTGGGGCTTGGTGGTGTACTTGAACGACACGACGGGGGCGATGCCCTGAAGCGCCTTGAGGTTGGCCTTCGACCGGTCGTCGTCGATCACGATGAGGTCGGGCTGCAGGGCGCGGATCTTCTCCAGGCTCGGCTCGTTGCGGCTGCCGACGTCCGTGGTGCCTTCCGCGAGAGCGGCGCCCTTCGCGGTGATCCAGGTGCCGTACCCCTTGTTGTCGGCGTTGCCCACCGGGGTGACGCCGAGCGCGACCAGTTCCTCGGTGTACGTCCACTCCAGCGTCACCACCTTGACCGCGGGCTTGTCCAGGGTGATCTGCCCCTGTGCGGTGTCCACGGTGATCTTGCCGGTCGCGCCCTTGTCCGCGGCCGGCTTGTCGGCGGCGGGCTTGCCGCCCGCCGCGTCCCCGGCGGTTCCGGAACCGCAGCCTACGACGGACAGGGCGAGGGCCGCGGCGGTACCGGTCGTCGCGAGGGCGCGCAGAATCCTCTGCATGGCGAACTCTCCTTGTGTGCGGGGTGGTTCCGGTTCAGGAAGTGGCGGAGGACTCGGCGGCCGCGGCGGCCTCGTCCGAGCGCCGGGGGAAACAGGCGAGGTATCCGCTGAGCGGATCGCGTACGACGGTGACCTGCAGGCCGAAGGCGTCGTGGATGACGTCCGGGGACAGCACCTCGTCGGGTGCCCCGGAGGCCGCGACGGCGCCGTCGGCCACGACGACCACCTCATCGGCGTACGCGGCCGCCTGCATCAGGTCGTGCAGCACCACGCCGCAGGCGATGCCGTGCTCGCGGGCCAGCCGGCGCACGACGTCGAGGACCTCGAACTGGTGGCGCATGTCGAGGTAGGTGGTGGGCTCGTCCAGCAGCAGGACACCGGCCCGCTGTGCCAGGACCATGGCCAGCCAGGCCCGTTGGCGTTCGCCGCCGGACAGCTCGTCGAGGCGGCGGTCCACCAGCGGAGCCGCGTCGGTGACCTCGAGGGCCCACTCGATGGATTCGGTGTCCTCACCGGTGTGCCGGGCGAGCGCGCCCCGATGGGCGTACCGGCCGTGCCGTACGAGCTCGCGTACCGTCACCCCGGCGGGGGCGTGCGAGGTCTGGGGAAGGAACGCCAGACGCTGGGACAGCGCACGACGGGCCAGCGAACGGAGCGGCACGCCGTCGATGCGCACCTCACCGCCGAGGGGCGGGAGGAGACCTGCCACGGTCCGCAACAGGGTGGACTTGCCACAGCCGTTGGGACCGACCAATACGGTGATCGCGCCGGCCCGCAGCGACAGATCCACCTGTTTCAGCACCGGGCGACCCGCATGCCCGACGTCGAGAGCGTCCGCCACCAGACGGACGTCACCTAAGGACACCAGTTGCCTCCCCATCGCCGGCTTGTCGGCGTCACCCTACAACTTAGGTAAGGCACACCTAAAGCATCGTCCAGGGTTCGTGCGCCTTGTGATCAGGTCGAGATGGTTCACACCACCGCGCGCCCCCCGTTTCACATACGCTCCCCCTTGTGAAGCCGGACCTGATGATCCGTCAACTGCTGGAGCGGGTCCGGCGGGTCAGCGGAAGGGTGCCGTGGGGCCGGGGGCCTAGGCGTCTTGTGCCCGGCGATCCGCGCTCGCCAGTGCCGCGTCGGGCCATGTTTGCCCGTCAAGGAGCGGCGTCCGGTGCGTGCTCTCGGTGCGCCGGCCGGAAGCCTGCGTACTGGAGTACTTGGCTTTCGGCCGGTGCGGCGAGAGTGCGTGCCGGGCGTCGCGACGGGGCAGACATTGCCTGACGCGGCGCCGGCCTCGCGCCCCAGACCTCCTCTACGCAGGGAAAGCGGACGGATGCCCTCCCGAGTCACTCTTGCCGTCGTCGGTGCCGGGGACCGCGGAACCCGGCACGCCGCCTGGGCCCTCGCCCATCCGGAGCGGGCCCGGGTCGTCGCGGCGGCCGAGCCGCTCGAGCTCCGGCGCAACCGGCTCGCGTCCGCTCACGGCCTGGACGCCGGTGCGGCGGTGGCGGACTGGAGGGCGCTGGCCGCCCGCGGCCGCGTCGCGGACGCGGTACTGGTGTGCACGCTGGACCGCGACCACCTGGAGCCGGTCCTGGCGTTCGCCGCACTCGGCTACCACATCCTGCTCGAGAAGCCGATGGCGCTGACCGAGGAGGAATGCCGGCGCATCGTGGCCGCCGTCGAGGGGGCCGGGGTGATCCTCTCCGTCGGCCACGTCCTGCGGTACACGCCCTATACGCGGGCCCTGAAACGCGTCCTCGACTCCGGCCGGATCGGAGACGTCGTCAGCGTCCAGCACCTCGAGCCGGTCGGCTTCTGGCACCAGGCCCACTCCTTCGTGCGGGGCAACTGGCGCCGCGAGGACGAGGCCACCACCATGCTGATGGCGAAGTCCTGCCACGACCTGGACTGGCTGCAGTACGTGCTCGGCCGGCCGCCCGTACGCGTCTCCAGCTTCGGACGCCTCTCCCACTTCCGGCGCGAGGCCAGGCCCGCGGGCGCCGCCGACCGGTGTCTGGACTGCTCCGTGGAGAACACCTGCCCCTACTCCGCGATCCGCGACTACGGCGACCGGCTCGCCGGAGGCCGGCACGGCTGGCCTCTGAGCGTGGTGATCGACGAGTTCACCCCGCACGCCCTGGAGACCGCGCTGCGCGAAGGACCGTACGGCCGCTGCGTGTACGCCTGCGACAACGACGTGGTCGACCACCAGGTGGTCGCCATGGAGTTCGACTCGGGGGCCACGGCCACCTTCACCATGACCGCCTTCACCGAGCACGCGGACCGCCAGACCCGGATCTTCGGGACGCGCGGCGAGCTGAGGGGCGACGGCAGGCAGCTGCGGCTCTACGACTTCCTGACCCGCAGGGAGGAAGTCATCGACTTCGTCCCCGCAGGAGCGGTGGACGCCGCCGGCGGTCACGGGGGCGGCGACGCGGGCCTGATGGACGCCTTCGTCTCCGCCGTCGCGACCGGCGACCCCGGCCTGGTGAAGTCCGGCCCGTACGAGTCCCTCACCAGCCATCTGACCGTGCTGGCCGCCGAACGCGCCCGGCGGGACGGCACCGTCGTGGACATCCGGATCTGAGCGTTGAGATCGATCGATCCATACGATCGCCCAGTCGCGTGAACGACCCATCTTTGCGCACCTCTTGAACGCTATTTCGCGCGCGTGCTACAAACCGGTCAGCGGGCGCCCCCTCCCACCCCGCTCCCCCGCGCGTCACCGCCTCACCGCCGAGCGGTCGCCTCCTGCTGCGCGCAGACGTGCGCACGGCGCGGCCGCCCGCCCTCCCGCGAGCCGGCCGCGCTCCACCTCTGGAGGCTCCATGTCCACCCCATGGTCCCGCCGTTCCTTCCTCCTCGCCGGCATCTCCTCGGCCGGCGTCCTCGCGTCGACCGGGACCCCGGCCGCGTACGAGGCCTCCGCCGCATCCACCGCATCCGCCGCGTACGACGCATCCGACGCGTCCGACGAGTACGACGCCCTGCGCCTCACGTGGCGCGGGCTGCTGCTGGGCGGCGGATTCGACCCGGCGGCCGAGCCCTTCGCCGGGAAACTGGCCCTGCTCGGCTCGCAGGCCGCCGAACACCGCTCGACCATGGCCGCCGTCAGCGGCTCGCTCTGGCCGGACCTCCCGCTGACCGTCTCGAGCTCCATCACCGGCAGTTACGCCCGGCTGGCCACCATGGCCCAGGCCTACTCCCAGCCGGGCACCGGCCTGACCGGCAGCGCCGCGCTCCTCGACCGGATCACGACCGGTCTCGACCACCTCTACCAGCAGGCCTACAACCCGGCGAAGAGCCCGTTCGGCAACTGGTGGGACTTTCAGATCGGCTCCCCCCAGCTCCTGCTGGACATCAGCGTGCTCCTGCACGACCGGCTCGGCCCGGGCCGGCTCGCCGACCACCTCGCGGCCGTCGACCGGTTCGTCCCCGACTCCTCGGTGGGCAGTTACACCGGCACCAGCACCGGCGCCAACCGGGTGGACCTGTGCCGCTCGCTGGCCCTGCGCGGCATCCTCGGCAGGAACGCGGCCAAGATCGCGCTGGCCCGCGACGCCCTCTCCCCCGTGTTCCCCCTCGTCAGGACCGGAGACGGCTTCTACGCCGACGGCTCCTTCGTCCAGCACACCCACCTCTCCTACACCGGCTCCTACGGTGCGGTGCTGCTCGGCGGCCTGGCCGGTCTCTTCTCCCTGCTCAGCGGCTCGACATGGGCGGTCACCGACCCGCAGCGGCAGCTGGTCCTGGACTCGGTGGAGAAGTCCTACGCGCCGTTCCTCTACAACGGCCTGATGATGGACGCGGTGTCCGGGCGGTCCACCAGCCGGGGCAACCCGAGGGTCACCTCGTACGGTGTCCAGGGCGGCGATCACGGCCGCGGCCACGGTGTGCTCGCCTCGATCGCCCTGCTGGGCAGCGCCGCGAGCAGCGCGGAGAACCAGCGCTGGCGCGGACTGGTGAAGGGCTGGATGCAGCGGGACTACTACAGCCCCGTGCTCGGCGACACCGATCTGAGCGTCGCGGCGCTGGCCCGGCTGAAGGCCGTGCAGGACGACAACGCCGTCACCGCCCTGGCCGAGCCCACCGGGCACCGGCTGTTCCCGAGCATGGACCGGGCCGTCCACCGCCGGCCCGGCTGGGCCGCTTCGATCAGCATGGCCTCGAAGCGGATGGGCCTGTACGAGACGGGCAACGGGGAGAACCTGCGCGGCTGGCACGCCGGGGCCGGGATGCTCCAGTGGTGGGGGGACACGTACGGCAACGGCCAGTACACCGACGCCTTCTGGCCGACGGTGGACCCGTACCGGCTGCCGGGGACCACCGTCTCCCGGAAGGTGCTCGCCGATGCCGAGGGCGGCGCCTGGGGACTGCCGAGGCCGGACGTCCACTGGGTCGGCGGGGCCACGGACGGGGAGTTCGCCTCGCTGGGCCAGTTCGTCCGCGGCCTGTCCAGCACGCTGTACGCCAAGAAGTCCTGGTTCTGCCTGGCCGATTCGATCGTCTGCCTGGCGGGCGCCGTGCGGAGCACCGACGGCGCCGCGGTCGAGACCGTGGTCGAGAACCGCAACCTCGGGGCCACCGGTACGCAGGCCCTCACGGTGAACGGCGCCGCCCAGTCCACCGCCCTGGGCTGGTCGGCCACGTTCGCCGGCGCCGGCTGGGCGCACATAGCGGGACACGGCGGGTACCTGTTCCCCGGTGGGGCCACGGTCAGGGCGCGGCGCGAGGCCCGTACCGGTTCGTGGCGCGACATCAACACCGGTGGCACCACGGACCCGATCACCCGCCGGTACGTGACCCTCTGGTTCGACCACGGCGTCGACCCGTCGGGCGCCGCCTGCTCCTACGTCCTGATGCCCGGCGCGGGTACGGCCGCCACCGCCGCCCGGGCCGCGGATCCCGGCTGGCTGGCGGTCCTGGCCAACGACAACGACCAGCAGGGCGTCAGGATCGCCCCGCTCGGCATCACCGCCGTCAACTTCTGGTTCGCCGGGACGGTCGGCCCGCTCAGCGCGGACAAACCCGCCTGCGTCCTGGTACGGGAGCTCGGCGACGGCACGGCCACCGTCTGCGTCTCGGACCCGATGCGCATGCAGACGGGCCTCACCGTCAGGTGGAACCGTCCGGTGGCGTCCGTGCTCTCCAAGCCGGCCACGGTCACCTCGGCCACCACCGGCTCCTCGCTCGTCCTCACCTTCGCGGACCTCACCGGCCAGGCGGGAGCCACCCAGAAGACCACCGTCCGGCTCGGCTGAGAAGGCCCGTGACGGGGACCCCTGGCTTGATAATGGGATCCATTTTCATATAGCGTCCGACGGAGTCGCTCTCCCTCACCCCCGGAGGTCCCCATGGCCGTTCCCAAGCGGAAGATGTCCCGCAGCAACACCCGCCACCGCCGCGCCCAGTGGAAGGCCACCACCCCGCAGCTGGCTCCCGTCACCATCGACGGCACCGTCCACCTCGTGCCGCAGCGCCTGGCGCAGGCCTACCGGCGCGGCCTGCTGCGCCCCGAGGGGTGACCGCCGTGGCGCACGACCGGCTGCCCGTCACCGTCCTGTCCGGCTTCCTCGGCGCGGGCAAGACCACCCTGCTCCATCACGTCCTGGGCAACCGCGAGGGCCTGCGCGTCGCGGTCATCGTCAACGACATGAGCGAGGTCAACATCGACGCCGCCCTCGTGCGGGGCGGCGGGGCCGCCCTGTCCCGCACCGAGGAACGCCTGGTCGAGATGACCAACGGGTGCATCTGCTGCACCCTGCGCGACGACCTGCTGGAGGAGGTCGGCCGGCTCGCCCGCGAGGGCCGCTTCGACTACCTGCTCATCGAGTCCAGCGGCATCTCGGAGCCGATGCCCGTGGCGGCCACGTTCGCCTTCCCCGGGGACGACGGCACCACCCTCGGCGACCTCGCCCGGCTCGACACCATGGTGACCGTCGTCGACGCGGCGAACTTCCTGCCGGAACTCGCCGGCGGCGACGGCCTCGCCGAGCGCGGACTCGCCCCGTACGAGGACGACGAGCGCACCGTCAGCGATCTGCTGGTGGACCAGATCGAGTTCGCCGACGTGATCGTGCTCAACAAGCTCGACCTCGTGGACGCACGGAGCGCCGACCGCCTCCGGGCCGCCCTCACCCGCCTCAACCCCGTCGCCGCGATCGTGCCCGCCACCCGCGGCCGAGTGGAGCTCCGCGAGGTCCTCGGGACCGGCCTGTTCGACCTGGAGCGCGCCGAGCAGGCCCCGGGCTGGGTGCGGGAGCTCAATGGCGACCACGTGCCGGAGACCGAGGAGTACGGCATCTCCTCGACCGTCTTCCGCTCCGCGCTGCCCTTCCACCCCGGGCGGCTGTGGAACTTCGTCACCAAGGGGCTCGACAGCGGAACGTACGGGCGGATCCTGCGCTCCAAGGGCTTCTTCTGGCTGGCCAGCCGCCCGCACGTGACCGGCCTGTGGTCGCAGGCCGGCTCGGTGGCCCGTTTCGAACCCTCCGGCGCCCGCGACGCGGACACCGCCCAGGGCCAGGAACTGGTCTTCATCGGAACCGGATTGCGCCCCGAGGCCCTGCAAGCCGCCCTGGCCGGCTGCCTGATGGCCGACGGCGAACCCCTCCCGCCGGGCGACCCGTTCCCGGCCTGGGACACTCACGCGATCGACGACGCCTGCGAGCACGAGCACGAGCACCTGCAACCGATGCCGCAGCAGGCCTAGGGTCTGCCGCGAACGCGCAGTGACGCACGTCACCTCGCATCGTGTCACGTCTCCGCGGGCACGCGGTGTCCTGAGGGCATGAGCGAACACAGCAACCACAGCGGTCACCGTGGCAGGCGGCGGATTGACCGGCATCGAGACGGCCGCCGAGCTGGGCGGGCAAGGGCGCAGGGTCACGCTGGTGTGCGGGCGCGCCCTGGCGCCGACGTTCAGCGCGCCGGGGCGCCGGTACATCGCCACATGGCTGTCCCGGCACGGTGTTGCCGTACTCGAGGCCGCCTCGGCGCGCGAGGTCCGGCAGTACGCGGTCGTCCTTGACGACGGTGGGGTGCGTCCGAGCGCGCTGACGATCTGGACGGCGGGTTTCGGCGTGCCGCAACTGGCGGCCGCGAGCGGTCTGCGCACCGACCCGATGGGCCGGTTGCTCACCGACGAGACGCTGACCAGCATTGACGACGAGCGTCTCGTCGCGGCCGGCGACGCGGCCGCACCCTCGGGACAGCCCTTGCGGATGAGCGGCTACGCCGCCGGGCCGCTCGGGGCGCAGGCGGCCGACGCCGTGCTGAGCCGTATCGCGGGCACCGAACCAGCCGTGATCGATGTGGCCTTCGCCGGGGCGTGCGTCAGCCTCGGCCGGCGTGCCGGCATCCGACAGCTCGCCGAGGCCGGCCCCGCGGGACGCCGGCCGCCCTTCGGCCAGCCCATTGCCACAGCGGTGGAACCAAGCCCGTGGCGACGGTCCGTCAGGTGGCGCACCGTGCCCGTGGACACGTACGGGCGCGGCGCAAGCGCTTCGAGCCCGTCGACGCCGTCACGGCCGCGCGGATCACCGAGCGGTTCCTGACCGCGGCCGCCACCGGCGACCTGGACGGGCTGCTCTCGCTGCCGGCGCCGGACGTCGCCCGGACCGCCGACAGCGGCGGCAAGGCCACCGCAGCGCGCCGGCCGGTGGTGGGCGCGCAGAGGGTGGCCGCGGTCCTCATGAGCCCGTTCCGCCCGGAGCGGCTGGCGGATCTGCGGATCGACAGGGTCAACTGCAACGGCACGCCCGCCCTCGTCCTCAGCGGCGAGTGCCTGGAGGGCGTCTTCCTGATCGAGATCGGCGACGGGAGGATCACCCATTTCCATGCCATCCGCAACCCGGAGAAGCTTCTCGGCTGGCGGTCCCGCGTCAGATCAGCCGGTAGGAGCCTCCCGGACACCACGCCGAGGTCCGTGCGATGGCTCCACCGCCCGGCCCCGCGCCGCCCGGACCCGTACCGGGTCGTCACGCCGGCGCGGCGGCCCGGGTCCAGGCGGCCTCGCGCAGCAGGCGCAGGCCGTTGAGGCCGACGATGACGGTCGATCCCTCGTGGCCCAGGACGCCCAGCGGCAGGGGCAGGTGTCCGGCCAGGTCCCAGACGACCAGGACGGAGATGAACGTCCCGGCGACGACCAGGTTCTGCACCACCAGGCGGCGCGCGGCACGGGAGAGTGCGATCACGGCCGGTACGGCGGCCAGTTCGTCGCGGACGACCACCGCGTCGGCGGTTTCCAGGGCGAGGTCGGATCCGGCGCGGCCCATGGCGATGCCCGTGTGGGCGGCGGCCAGCGCGGGGGCGTCGTTGACTCCGTCGCCGACGACGAGCACCCGGCGTCCGGCCGCTTCCTGTTCGCGGACCGCGCTGACCTTGTCCTGCGGCAGCAGCCCGGCGCGGACATCGGTGATGCCGAGTTCCGCGGCGAGGCGGCCCGCGGCGTGCGGGTTGTCGCCGGTCAGCAGGGTCGGCGGGGTGCCGGTGAGGGTGTGCAGGGCCGTGACGGCGGCTGCCGCGTCGGGGCGCGGCCGGTCGGCGAGCCCCAGCACGCCGACGGGGGTCCCGTCCCGCTGGACGAGGACGGCGGTACGGCCGCCGCCCTCCAGTTCGTCCGCCACCTCGGCGGCGTGGGCCGTGGCGGCGCTGTGCGGAGAGCCGCTCAGCAGCCGGGCCGGTGCTCCGGCGGTGATGACGTGGCCGTTGACGGTGGCCGTCACGCCCGATCCGGGGACGGAGCCGAAGTCCGTGGCGGCGGCCACGTGCAGGCGGCGTTCGCGGGCGGCGGCGGTCACGGCGCGGGCGAGGGGGTGTTCGCTGGGGCGCTCGGCGGCGGCCGCCAGGGCGAGCAGGGCGTCCTCGGTCAGGCCGGAGCCCGCCAGCGGCCGGATGTCGGTGACGCGGGGGGTGCCTTCCGTGAGGGTGCCGGTCTTGTCGAGTGCGACGGCGTCGACCTGTCCGAGGCGTTCCATCACGACGGCGGACTTCACCAGGACACCGTGGCGCCCGGCAGTGGCGATGGCCGACAGCAGCGGGGGCATGGTGGCCAGCACCACGGCGCACGGCGAGGCGACGATCATGAAGGTCATGGCGCGCAGCAGGGAGCCGGCGAGGTCCGCGCCGAACGCGAGCGGGACGAGGAAGACGGCCGGTGTGACGACGACCATGCCGAGGGAGTAGCGCTGTTCGACCTTCTCGATGAACAACTGGGTCGGGGCCTTGGTTGCGGAGGCTTCCTCGACCATCGCGACGATCCGGGCGATGACCGAATCGGAGGCGTCCCGCTCGACGGCCACGCGCAGGGCCCCGGTGGCGTTGAGGGTGCCGGCGAAGACCTCGTCCCCCGTCTGCTTCAGTACCGGCAGCGGCTCGCCGGTGATGGTGGCCTGGTCGACCTCGCCGGAGCCTTCCAGGACCCGTCCGTCGGCACCGATCCGCTCGCCGGGGCGGATCAGGAGGACGTCGCCGACCACGAGGTCCTCGACGGCGACCGTCTCCTCACGGCCGTCGCCGGTCAGCCGGGTCGCGGTGGCCGGGGCGAGGTCGAGCAGGGCGCGCACCGCGTCCTGGGTGCGGGCGGTCGCCAGCGCCTCCAGGGCGCCGGAGGTGGCGAAGATGACGATCAGCAGCGCGCCGTCCCTGACCTGTCCGATCGATGCCGCACCGAGCGCGGCGACGATCATCAGCAGGTCCACGTCCAGGGTCTTGTCCCACAGCGCCCGGAGCCCGGCCCAGGCCGGTTCCCAGCCGCCGGTGGCGTAGGCGGCGGCGTACAGCGGGCCCCACACCCACGCCGGGGCTCCGGCCGACTGGAGCGGCAGCGCGGCCAGGAAGAGCAGCAGGGCGGCCGCGGCCCAGCGGGCCTCCGCCAGGGCGAACACCCGCGTACGGCGCCGCGGAGCCGCCGGGGAGGCGGCCGACGGCGCGCGGTGCGGACGCTGGAGCAGGACTGGGGGCATGACGGAACAACCCTTCGCGGGCCAGGGGACGGCTACGTCTCCACCGTACAGGAACATCTGAAGAGGTCTTCATATGTCGCCGGTAAGATGGCCGCCATGGGCCACGGAACCGACGCCAAGAACACCGCCACGACGCGCGAACGCCTGGACGCCGTGGGGACCTCGGACGTGGCGGCGACCCTCCAGGCCCTGGCGACCCCCTCGCGGCTGTACATCCTCGCCCGCCTCCAGGAAGGCCCCTGCTCGGTCGGCGATCTGGCCGAGGCGGTCGACATGGAGCCGTCGGCCTGCTCCCACCAGTTGCGCCTGCTGCGCAACCTCGGCCTGGTGGCCGGTGAGCGGCGGGGCCGCTCCATCGTCTACTCCCTCTACGACCACCACGTCGCGGAACTCCTCGACCAGGCCCTCTTTCACGTGGAACACCTGCGTCTGGGCCTGCACGACAGGGTGGCCCCGGAAGCACACTGAGGCCCCGGGGGGGGTGGCGCCGCCGCCGCGCCGCCACCCCCGCACAGCGGTGACTACCAGGAGGACTTGGTGACCCCGGGCAGGAATCCGGCGTGCGCCTGCTCACGCATCCGGACCCGGGAGAGCCCGAACTTGCGCAAGTGGCCGCGGGGGCGGCCGTCCACACTGTCGCGGTTGCGCACCCGGGTCGCACTCGCGTTGCGCGGCTGCTTGCGCAACTCGGCCAGCGCGGCCCGGCGTTCGGCCTCCGTCGAGGAGGGCCGGCGCAGGACCTCCTTCAGCTCGGCGCGCCGGGCGGCGTAGCGCTCGACGACCGCCTTGCGCTTCTCGTTCTGCGCGATCTTGCTCTTCTTCGCCATCAGACCTTCACCCCCCGGGCCCGGATCCGGGCCACGGCCGCCTCGACGCCGATCACGTCGACGGTCTTGATCGCCTTCGCACTGAGGGTGAGGCGGACGTACCGGCCTTCGCTCGGCAGCCAGTAGCGCTTGCGCTGGATGTTGGGGTCGAAGCGGCGCGAAGTGCGCCGGTGCGAGTGGGAGATGGTGTTGCCGAAGCCCGGCTGGGCTCCGGTCAGCTGGCAGTGGGCGGACACAGTGTCACCTGGCCCTCTCGAAGTCGGATGAGTTATTGGAAACGATTTCCATTCCCGTATAGTAGCGGCATGGCACGCAACGAAGTACGCCCGATCGTCAAGCTCCGCTCCACCGCGGGCACCGGCTACACCTACGTCACCCGCAAGAACCGGCGGAACGACCCGGACCGCATGGTGCTGCGCAAGTTCGACCCGGTGGTCCGCCGCCACGTCGACTTCCGCGAAGAGCGCTGACCCGCCCCGCCCCCACCCCACCCCACCCACCCCTCCCAAGGACATCGCCATGAAGCCCGGCATCCACCCCGCCTACGGCCCCGTCGTCTTCCGCGACAAGGCCGCCGACTTCGCCTTCCTCACCCGCTCCACCGCCACCAGCGAGAAGACGGTGGAGTGGGAGGACGGCAACACCTACCCCGTCATCGACGTCGAGATCTCCTCGCAGAGCCACCCCTTCTACACCGGCACCGCCCGGGTGCTGGACACCGCCGGCCGCGTCGAGCGCTTCCAGCGGCGGTACGGGAGCTCCGCGTGAGCCTGGCCGTCGTCATCGTCGGCGGGCTGCACTCCGATGCCCGCCACACCACCGTGGAACGGCTGCTCGCCACCGTCCCCGGCAGCGTGGCCCTGCACCACGACCTCTCCACGGCCGCGGAGGGCACCGTACGGCGCACCGTGCGCGACGCCTCCGGAATACTCAGCTCCGGTGAGGCGCCGCTCGTCAACGACTGTGCCTGCTGCGCCCTGCGCGAGGACCTGGTCCCCGAGCTGTGGCGGCTCGCCGACGGCGGGTCGACCCGGCTCGCCGTCGTCGAGCTGTGGGACTCCGTGGAGCCGCGGGCGATGGCCGAGGTCGTCGCGGCGCACGGGGGCGAGCGGCTGGACCTCAGCAACGTGATCACCGCCGTCGACCCGGCCCTCGTCCTGCCCTACCTGTCCAACGGGGACGACCTCGCGGAGGCGGGGCTCGCGTCGGCGGCCTCCGACCGGCGGACGGTCGGGGACACCTGGGCCCGGCAGCTCGAATACGCGCCCGTCCTGGCCCTCGTCGACAGCGCCGACGCGGACGACGAGGACCGGGCCCTGCTGGCGCAGCTCCACCCGACCGCCCGCCGGGTGGAGACCGGATCCCTCGAACTGGCGCGGCTGGCCTTCGCCGGATTCGACACCGAGGCCGCTGCCGCCGCGCAGCACCCGGCGTGTGCGCTGCTGCCGCAGGAGGCCGACGAAGCCGGGGTCGCCACCCTGGTCTGGCACCGCCACCGGCCGTTCCACCCGGAGCGGTTGTACGAGGCGCTGGAGGACCTGGCCTGCGCGGCCGCCCGCAGCCGCGGCCGGTTCTGGCTCGCCGACCGGCCCGACACCCTGCTCGCCTGGGACGCCGCGGGCGGCGCGCTCTGCGTGGAGGACAGCGGCCCCTGGCTGGCCTCGCTCCCGGACGCCGCCTGGGAGATGGTGCCGCCGGTGCGCCGGGCGGCCGCCGCGCTGGGCTGGCACCCGGACCACGGCGACTGCTGCCAGTACCTGGTGTTCACCTCCCCCGGGCTCGACCGCGACGGGCTGGAGCGGCTCCTCGACTCCTGCCTGCTGACCGACGCCGAGTACACCGCCGGCCGCGAGGGGTGGAAGCGCCTGCCCGCGGCGTTCGACGCCCTCCTCGCCCCCGTCCCGTAAGACCCGTACGACGTACGACCCTTCCACTTCCCGTTCCAAGGACTCCCCATGACCCGACGCGCCATCCCGCGCAAGCCCGTGAAGTCCCGCCCCAACCCGCTGGACGCCGCGGAGATCACCTACATCGACTACAAGGACACCGACCTGCTGCGGAAGTTCATCTCCGATCGCGGGAAGATCCGCAGCCGCCGCGTCACCCGCGTCACGGCCCAGCAGCAGCGACGGCTCGCCGCGGCGATCAAGAACGCCCGCGAGATGGCCCTGCTGCCCTACGCCGGCAGGTAGGCGGACACCCGTCGGGCCCGTGGCAGACCCGAGGCCGTCCACGGGCCCGAAGTCCGCCCCGACCGTACCGATTCGGCCGTCGGGCGTCGTGAAGCAGTCCCTCCCCCGCCGGACCGGGCCCAAAGGAGCTCGCGCGGGTTACGGTCGTATGACCGTTTGCCGAAACCGGTACGTATTCCTCGTCGGGGAGGAACAGCTGGGATGAGCAACGCACCTCTGTACCTGGAACCGCGGCTGGCACCGCGGCTGATGTCCTTGCTGGATGCGGGCTCCTTCCTGCACTCGCTCGCGGACGGGCTCGGATCACCCCTGAACCTCGTACTGCCCCAGCAGTTCGCGGAGAACGTGGCGCGATTCGGCTCCGTCCTGCGCCGGCACCGCCTCGGCGGCCGGGTCTGCTTCGCGCACAAGGCCAGCCGCTCCCGCGCCCTGGTCCGGCACCTCGCCACGACCGGCGCCGCCCTAGACGCCGCCTCCCTCGGCGAGTTGAGGCACGCGCTGGGCGCGGGGTTCACCGGGGACCGGATCGTGGTGACCGGCCCCAAGGATCCGGAGACGCTCTGGCTCGCCGCGCGCTCCGGGGCCGTCGTCAACGCCGACGGGGCCCTGGAACTGGAGGACGCGGCCCGGATCGTCGGTGCGTTCGGCCTGCCCCGCCTGCGCGTGATCCTGCGGCTGTCCGAGTTCGAGACCTCCGGCACCCGGGTGCTTTCCCGCCGCAGCCGGTTCGGTACGGCCGTGAAGTCGCTCAGCGACCTGCTCGACGTACTGGAACGGCACCAGGACGCGCTGGAGCCGATCGGAGTGGGCTACCACCTCGACACCACCAGCCTGGACGAGAAGGCCACGGCCCTCGAAGGGTGCCTGCGGGCGATGGAGGAGCTGCAGATCCGTGGGTTCCAGCCGCGCGTCGTCGACGTGGGCGGCGGCTTCGGCGTGAACTACCTCGCGCACGCCGCACAGTGGGACCGCTACACCACCGAGCTCACCCAGGCCGTCATGGGCCGGCGCCCGCCGCTGACCTGGGGCGGCCACGGCTACGGCCTGCGCGTCGAGAACGGCACCCTGCGGGGTTCCCTCGGCCTCTATCCGGCCCACCGGCCCGTCGCCGGCTCCGCCTACCTCGACGAGCTGCTGTCCCGTCCCGCGCCCGGACTCGGCCGCCCGTTCGGCACCCTGCTCCTGGAGAGCATGTACGACCTGTACGCCGAGCCCGGCCGGGCGCTGGCGGACCAGTGCGGGCTGACCCTCGGGAGGGTGCAGGAGGTACGGGCCGGCGGGGCCGGGGAGCACCTCGTACGGCTCGCCCTGAACGCGGGGGACGTGGGCCTGGAGGACCACGGCGTCCTCATGGACCCGGTCCTGCTCCCCCGCGACGACGACGCCGGTCGGGAGACCGGACCGGTGGGCGTGTACCTGATGGGGAACCTGTGCCTCGAGGCGGACCTGATCACCCGCCGGATGGTGTTCCTGCCCCGGCTGCCGCGGCCCGGCGATCTCCTCGCCTTCGCCAACACGGCGGGCTACTGCATGGACTTCACGGCCACCCGGGCCCAACAGCAGCCCGTGGCGCGCAAGGTCGCCGTCCGGAAGGACGCCGAAGGGGTCGGAGGCTGGAGTTGGTGCCTCGACGAGCAGTACTGGCCGGTCACAGCCACGGGGGGACGGCGGACATGAGGTACGACAGCATCACCGAGGCCATCGGCGACACGCCGCTGGTCCGCATCGACCCGGCCGTGCACGGCCTGCGGCACATCGACCTCTACGCGAAGCTGGAGATGCTCAACCCCTTCGGCTCGCTGAAGGACCGGGCGGCCTGGCACATGGTCCGCTCCGCGCTGGGGGACGCCCGGCTGGACTCCGCCACGGTCGTCGAGCTGTCCAGCGGGAACACCGCCAAGGCCCTGGCCCTGATCGCGGGTCTGCACGGGCTGCCGTTCAAGAGCGTCACCAACCGCATGCGCATCCCGGAGGTCAAGGATCTGCTCCTGCTGCTGGGCGCCGAGATCGAGGAGCTTCCCGGGCAGAGCGAATGCCTCGACCCGACCGACACCGAGGACCCGCTGACGCGTTTCCACCAGCGGCTCAGCCACCCGGACAGCGCGCTCCTCCACACCGACCAGTACTTCAACCCCTTGAACGCCGACGCCCACGCGCAGGGCACCGGGCCGGAGATCATCGCCGATCTCGACGGCCGGGCCCCGGACTGGTTCGTCGCGTGCGTGGGCACGGCCGGTTCCTCCACCGGGGTGGCCCGCGCCCTGCGCGCCCACGACCCGGCCGTGCGGGTCGTCGGGCTGGTCGGTGAGAAGGCCGACTTCATCCCCGGCATCCGCACCCTCGACGAGGTCCAGGGGGTCGGCCTCTTCGATCCCGCCACCTACGACACCATCGAGGCGGTGAGCTCCGACGACGCCATCGACGGCATGGTGACGCTGATGCGCCGCTGCGGCCTGCTGGCCGGTCCGACCGGCGGGGCCGCGTACCTCGGGGCCGTGCGCCATCTCCGGCCGCTGGACACCCCGTCGGGCGACGGGCGCAGGACGGCCGTGTTCATCGTCTGCGACCGGGCGGAGAGTTACCTCGGCTACGTGCGGCAGCGCCGTCCGGAGCTGCTCGGCAGGCCTCCGGTGAAGAATTCGGTGGCCTCGCTGACCGGGGCCGAGGTGCGCTCGGCCGCCGTCATCGAGGTCGCCGAGGCACAGAAGTGGATCGAGGACCGGCGTCCGCTGGTGATCGACCTGCGCGGGCCGTTCGCGTACGCCGCGCTGCACATCGACGGCGCGGTCAACATCGTCGACGAGCTCTTCGACGAACTCCTGCGCGGCGGGCTGCCGTTCGGCACCCGCCAGCCGGTGCTGCTCACCTGCCCGGTCGGCGAGAAGTCCGCCCGGTACGCGGCCCTGCTGACGCGCATGGGCCACCCGGACGTCCGCAGTCTCGCCGGCGGCATCGTGGCCTGGCGGGACGCCGGAGCGCCTCTGGTGCGTGACTGACGTGGCGGCCGACCCCGCCGGGGAGATCGGGGAACTGGCCGCGTGGCAGCGCGGACTGCGCGCCCAGTTCCCGATCATCGTCGGACATCCCCACCTGGCCTACCTGGACAGCGCGGCCACCGCGCAGAAGCCGCAGGCCGTCCTGGACGCGGTCCACACCTACCTCACCACCTCCAACGCCAACGCGGGCCGTGGCTCCTACCCCTGGGCGAACACGACCACCGCCCTGGTGGAGCGCGCCCGGGACCGGGTCGGGGAGTTCCTCGGCGATCCGCGGCCGGAGCGGTCCTCGGTGCACTTCACCACCGGGGCCACGGACGGGCTGCGCACGGTCGCACGGGAGTGGCTGCCCGAACTGCTGGCGGACGGCGACGAGATCGTCGTGCCGTTCGCCGACCACGAGGCGAACCTGTCGCCGTGGCTGGAGGCGCGGGAGCTGCTGGCCCGCCAGGGGGTACGGATCCTCGTGCGGGAACTGCCCTGCCAGGCGGGCTCCGGGGACTACGATCCGGCGGCCCTCGCGGGGATCGTCGGACCGCGCACCCGGTTCGTGGCCGCGACCCACGTGCACCACGTGTACGGGGCGGACATGAACGTGCACCGCATCCGGGAGGTGGTCGGGCCCGATGTGCCCATCTGTCTGGACGCCGCCCAGAGCATCGGCCACGTCCCGGTCTCCGTGGCGGAGCTCGACGTGGACTTCGTGGTCTTCTCCGGGCACAAGGCCCTCGCCCTGCCCGGGACCGGCGCGGTCTGGGCGCGGGGCCGGCGCGGGCCCGCCTTCCGGCCGGGCGGATGGAGCGGCACCCCGAACACGGTCGGCATCGCCTCCCTGGCGGCGGCCCTGGACTGGCTGGATTCCGCCGGCATCGACCGCATCGAACGCTGGACCGTGGCCCTGACCGCCCTGCTGACCGAGGGGCTCGGGCGACTGCCCGCGTACGAGGTCCTCGGCTGCCGCTCGAGCCTGGCGGCCGCCTCCGAGGTGCAGCGGCGCCGGAGCATCGTCACCTTCCGGCACCGCGGGATCACCGCCCAGGACCTCGGGTTCATCCTGTTCAGCCACGGCTTCATGGTGCGCTCCGACGGCCACTGCCAGGCGGGCGGCGACGCCCGGGCGTCCTCGGTACGGGTGAGCCTGCATATACACAACACACCTGAAGAGGTCAAGCAGTTGCTCGCCACGCTCGCTACTCTGCAATGATTTCCATTATGGAGATGAGCATGATGACGGCCCTGACGGCGGCGCGCTGGGTGGAGCGCTGGGAGAGTCAGCAGCAGCGGTACGCCGTCGACCGCGAGGAGAGGTTCACGGTCATCACCGACGTCGTCGAGCAGGTGACGGCCGGACGCCCCGCTCCCCTGGTCCTCGACCTGGGCAGCGGCCCGGGAGCCCTGGCCTCGCGGCTGGCCGCCCGGCTGCCCGGCGCCGAGGTGCTGGCCGTCGACGCCGACCCGCTGCTCCTCGAACTCGGCAGCTCCCACTACGGCCCTGCGCTGCGCTACGTAGAGGCCGTGATCGGGACACCCGGCTGGCTGGACGCGCTCGCCCTGGACCGCCCGGTGGACGCGGTGGTCTCGGCGACGGCCCTGCACTACCTCGGGGAATCCACCCTGCGGCGGGTCTACCGGGAACTCGCCGAACGGCTGCGCCCCGGCGGCGTCCTCGTCAACGGCGACCACATCGGCCCGGACGCGCCGCGCATCGCCGAACTGGCCCTCCATGTCGGGGAACGCCACTCCGAGCGGTACCTCGACACCACCGAGGACTGGGAGTCCTGGTGGTCGGAGGCGGCCGCCGACCCCGAGCTGGCACCGCGGATCGAGGGGTGCGGCCCGGACCGGCATCCGCACTGCGAGGGGAACGACCTGACGCTCTCCGGCCACGTCGCCCTGCTGCGCGAGGCGGGATTCACGCAGATCGGGACCGTATGGCAGTTCGGCCACAGCCACGTACTGGTCGCGGTCCGCTGAAGGGCTGCGCCCCCGGGTCACCGAGGTCGATGGCGCTGGGCCAAGACCGCCCGCCGGCCGGCCGCCGGCCGTGGTTCAGCGCCGGAGGTCGCCGGCACGCTCGCTACGGCGCTCTTCCTCCACCCGTTCCTCCACCCGTTCCCCGCTGCGTTCCGCCGACGTGTCGGCACGCCGCGCCGCGAGCGCGGTGGCCACCGCGACGGCGAGCGCGATGACGATGAGGACCGCCGCGACGGCGAAGGTGATCCGCATACCGGTGGCGACGGCCTCGGGGGCCGCGGTGGTCACGTCGGTCGTCGCCGACGCGAGGGCGAACACGGCGCCCATGACGGATGCCCCGGTGACGAGGCCCAGGTTCCGCGACAGGTTGAGCATGCCGGAGACGACACCGCGCCGGTCAGCGGGGACATCGGCCATGACCGCGGTGTTGTTGGCCGTCTGGAACACCGCGTAGCCGGCCGTGACGACGACCATGGGGGCCAGGTAGCCGACGACGCCGTACCGCGCCGGAAGCGCGGCGAGGACGGCGGCTCCGGCGGCCATGGCGCCGAGGCCGGCCACGGTCGTGCGCGGCCCGCCGAAGCGGTCCGCCAGGCGGCCGGCCGGTACGCCGGTGAGGGCGGCGACGAGCGGACCGGCCGAGAGCACGAGTCCGACGAGTGCCGCAGGGAGCCCGAGGGCGCGCGAGAGGTAGAACGGCCCGACCACGAGCGTCGTCATCATCACCGTCGAGACGAGGGCGCTCGTGGCGAGGCCCCCGCTCAGCCTCGGATCGCGGAGCGTCCCCAGCCGGATCAGCGGGGCCGCCGCTCTCGCCTCGGCTCGCGCGAAGAGGACGGCTCCGCAGGCGGCGGCCACCAGCAGTGCCCCGTTGAGCGCACCGATACCGCCGCTCCCCAGGGTCATGGCGAGTGCGTACGCCGCGAGGGCCGACGCGAGCAGCAGCGTGCCGGCCCGGTCGAAGCGGGCCCTGCCGGCCGGGGGACGGTGCTGGTCGGCGGGCAGGTGGCGGTGGGCGAGCAGCAGGGTCAGGATGCCGAGCGGGGCGTGGACGAGGAAGAGCGCCCGCCAGCCGAAACCGGACATCAGGGCTCCGCCCAGCGAAGGACCGAGCGCGGTGCCGATGGCGGACATCGTGCCGAGCAGCCCCATGGCCCTGCCGGTCCTCGCCTTCGGGACGGTCTCCCCGACGAACGCCATGGTGAGGGCCATCATGACGGCCGCGCCGAGGCCCTGCGCCGCGCGGGCTGCGATCAGCAGCCAGAGCGCGGGCGCCGCACCGCACAGCACGGAAGCCGCCGTGAACAGGGCGATTCCCGCCAGGAGGAGCCGCCTGCGGCCGACGATGTCACCGAGCCGTCCGACGCTGACGATCAGAGTGGTGAGGGCGAGGAGGTAGGCGAGGACGATCCACTGGACCTCCTGGAAGGAGGCGCCGAAGGCCTGTGCCAGCGTCGGCAGGCCGACGTTCGCGATGCTGGTGCCGAGCGAGGACAGCAGTGCGGACAGCGAGAGGGCGGCGAGCGCCCAGAAGGCGGCGGGTGACGGGGCCGCCTGGGCCGAGGGAACGGAAACACGGTGTGGGCTCATGCGCAGGAGCGTGCGCGCCCCGTACGGCATCGGCAAAGATTTTTGCCGATGCCGCAAAAAACAGCCGTGCGGTGCGGTCCGGTCCCCCGGATCCGCACCGCACCGCACAGCATGTCGTGCCCTCGGGTCCTCTCAGTAGGTGTCGAGCCGGAACCGCTGGAAGGTGGCGTACGGGCCGCTCTGGTCCTGGCAGCCGAAGTGCCGCAGGCCCTGGTTGCTGTCATCGATGCACAGACCGGTGGCCCAGTTCTTCAGGACGAAACTGCCGTCCGAGGTCGAGAACAGCTCGAACCGCTGGTAGTTGGCGTACGGGCCGTTCTGGTCCTGGCAGCCGAAGTGGCGCAGGCCGAGGTTGCTGTCGTCCACGCACAGGCCCGTCGCCCAGTTCTTGAGGACGTACGTGGCGCCGCCGAGGTGGATGAGGTCGAACTTCTGGAAGGTGGCGTACTGCCCGTACCGGTCCTGGCAGCCGAAGTGCCGCAGGCCCAGGTTGCTGTCGTCCACGCACAGACCGGTGGCCACGCTCCTCAGGCGCCGCGTGTACACAGCTTGGGTGCCCGAGGCGCGCGCGGTGCCGGACTCGGCGACCAGGTCGGCGGTGGGGGACGAGGCCGAGGACGCCGGCACCGACTCGGAACCGGACGATGAGACGGACGGAGAGGCGGACGCGGGCGGCGACGTGTCGGCCGTCGAGGAGCCCGCTCCCGCGAGGGTCAGCGCGGATGCCGCGAAGACGGCGGCGGCGATCCGGAACACCCGTCCCGCCCATGTGCTCGTGCTGTTCAACGTACCTCCTGTGGTGAGTTGGGTCGTTCTCGCGCCGCGTGCCCGGTGGATTCGAGCCAACGGCGCGCCATGCGGTGGACGGCTCCGTCGAACCGGTGTTCCCTGGTGCCGTTCCACGGCCCGACACTGGCGGGCAGCGGAGTTGGCCGCACGGCCCGGATCCGACCGCGCAGGTCAGCCGGGGGGAAGCTGCCGGACAACCGGGGTTGTCCGCGGACAACCGGGGGGACCGCATGGGCAGGACGGGCCGGCCGCAAGGTGCCTTGAAGGGCGCGACACCGGCGGCCGACGACCTGGCCCGGTTCCTGGTGGAACTCACCGCCGCGCTCACGGTCCGGGAGCTCGCGCAGCGCTTCGGCGGCGGCAAGACGATGTGGAGCGAGTACCGCAGTGGTGCGCGGGTCATCCCCCTGGGCAGGCTGAACGCGGTCGTGCGGGACCGGGTGCGCGACGGCCGCGGATGCCAGGCGATGCTCCAGCGGGCGCGCCGGTTGCACGAGGCGGCGTTGGTCGCCGAGGCGGAGGCGGGCCCCCGGCCGAGGCTCGACGAGGCCTTGCAGCGCGCCGAGGCCGATCTCGCCGCGTCCGAAGGGCTCGTACGGAGCCTGCTCGCGCTCCTCGGCACGCTGCTCGGCGAGAAGGCCGGTACCCGCACCGCGGAGCCGGAGCCGGAGCCGGAGCGGGAGCCGGAGCGGGATCAGCGGCCGGGAACGGAGGCGGAAGCGGAGCCGGAAGCCACGGCCACAGCGGCGGACGGCCTCGTGGACCGGGCGTTCCGTGAGCTGGAGACGGTCCGGTCCGTCCGCCGGGCCGCGCGCCTCGTGCTGGAACGGGCACGGGCGCAGCACCGGGCCGCCTTGTCCGCCGGGTCCGGGACGTCCTCCACGGCCGGCGGGGACCTGTCGCTGGCGCTGGCGCGCACGGCCGACGCGCTGGCCCACAGTACGGACGAAGTGCGGGGCATGTGGCGGGAGTCGCAGGACGTCCCGGGTGGTCGCCGAGCTCCCCTGGAGGGCGTCGTCCTGGAGCGGACGGACCGGCCCTCCGCAGCGCGGGTCCACATGCGGACGGCGCCGCCGCCCCGACCGCACGCCGCCCCGCCCATGCTGCCGGTACCGGTCGGCCCGGCCGCCGCCGCCCCGCACCACCACGGCCTGTCCCGGGGCTCGTTGGCCGCCCTCACGGTGGCCGTCGTCCTGGCGGTCCTGGCGGTCGCCGCGTCGGCCGCGACCGCCGTGGTCGTCATCAACGGACAACGGCCCGCGTGGACCCAGCCTCCGGCACCCGGCCCCGTGCAGCCGTACGCACAGGCCCCCGGTGCCGACGTACGGTCCCCGACCCCGACTCCGACGCCGACCCCCACTCCCCGCCCCACTCCGACCCCCACGGCGCTCGGCCCCTCCCCCTCCAGCCCGGCCCCGGACACGAGGGCACCCGCCCCCGGTCCCGCCCCCACGCCCGCGGGCCCGCAGTCCTCCCCCAGCAGCCTTCCGGACCCGGTGGAACCGCCCGTCGGCCTGTTCCGGCTGACGAACGCGGGCAGCAGGCTGTGCCTGGCCGTTCCGCTCGGGAGCAGCACCCCCTCGCACACCGCGGTCCAGACCGGCTGCGACGCGATCGCGGAGCAGGAGTGGTACCTCACCCGGGAGACGACCGGCCCGGCCGGCGTCGTCTACTCGGTACGCAACCGGTTCAGCGGCCTGTGCCTGTCCATCGACGCGGGCCGGATCACCAACGACGCCGCCGTCACCCACTTCCTGTGCGGCGACCGGGACGGCCTCTTCTCCGACCAGTTCTGGATGCTGCGCTACCAGAGCACCGCACGCGCCTGGCAGCTGGTCAACGTCAACAGCGGCAAGTGCGCCGGGTCGGCACCGGGCGCAGGGGACGGCGCGACGGTGCTCCAGCAGGACTGCCGCGACAATCCCTGGCTCATGTGGCAGGCCTGACGGAGCGGTTCGCGGCGGCCCCGATCACGGTGCTGGACGCCGGGCAGCCGCTGCTCGACGGGGCCTGAGGCAGGCCGCGTTACGGTCCGTCGGCGGTGAGGGTGGCGGCGGCCGCGAAGAGGCGTGCGCAGCGCTGCGTCATGGCAGCCGGGGTCTGCTCCGGGTGCTTGACCCACCAGCGGACGAGGGTGGCGACCAGGTCGCGCCAGACGTACGTGAGCGCGTCGGCGTCCAGCGGGTCGGTGGATCCGGCCGCGCGCAACAGTTCGGCGGTGCCGCCGGCGGCGAGCCGGTCGATGGCCGACCAGTACGCGGCGGCGCGGCGCGCGGCCTCGCCCCCGGGCGGCAGTGAGGTGTCGTACAGCACGAACCAGGCCTCCCGCTGCCCCTCCAGCGCCGTGAAGATGCTCTCGAGTACGCGCAAGGGCGTGTGCGGGGTGGTCCCGTCCGGGCCCATCGCCGTACGGATGGCGTCCAGGAGCCGGTCCCCGACGGGGGCCAGGCAGGCGAGGTACAGGTCCTCCTTGGTTCCCATGTACTGGTGCAGCAGCGTCTTGGTGACGCCGACGCGGGCGGCGATCGCGGGGAGCGACGCGGCCGCGTAGCCGCGGGTGCCGAACTCCACCGTGGCGGCGTCCAGCATCTGCTGCCGGCGGTGGTGCCGCGGCACTCCCTTGGTGCCGGCCTTCGAAGGAGGGGTCGGGGCGGTCGGGGGGGTTGCCATGAACGGATATTATCAGTAGGTAATTTACCGCAAGGTAAATTACCTCGACCCCTGGAGCGCCTCCATGGCCGGCACCACCCCGCAGCCGACGCCCCGCACCCGCTCCTGGTGGGGGTGGGGCTGGACCGACGCGCACCCCGGCGATGCGGAATGCACCGCGATGGGCGCCCTGCTGCCCGGCACCCTCAGCCGCCCCCTGCCCGTGCCCCGCGTCCGCGACCTGCGCATCGGGCGCCCCGCCGTCGAACCCCCGCGGAGCCTCGCCGGCCTGGTCACGGCCGATCCCGGGGACCGCGCCGCCCATGCCATGGGGAAGGCGTACCGCGACGTCGTACGGGCGCTGCGCGGGCGCCCCGGCCGCATCCCCGACCTCGTCGCCCGGCCGGCGGACGAACAGGCCGTGGCCGACCTGCTGGACTGGGCCGGTGACCGGCAGGTCGCCGTCGTCCCGTACGGCGGGGGTTCCTCGGTCACCGGCGGCGTGGAGTACCGCGGGGACGCCCACCCGGCGGTGCTGTCCCTCGACCTGACCGCGATGGGCCGTGTCCTGGAGGTCGACGCCGGGGGCCGGGCCGCCCGCATCCAGGCCGGCACCCTCGGGCCGGACCTGGAGGACCAGTTGCGGCCCCACGGGCTCACCCTGCGGCACTTCCCGCAGAGCTTCGAGTTCTCCACCCTGGGAGGCTGGCTCGCCACCCGGGCCGGCGGCCACTACGCCACCGGCCGCACGCACATCGACGACTTCGTGCAGGCGATGCGCGTGGTCACCCCGGCCGGTACGAGCAGCTCCTGGCGGCTGCCCGCGTCCGGCGCCGGCCCCTCCCCCGACCGCCTGTTCCTGGGCTCCGAAGGGGCCCTCGGCGTCATCACCGAGGCCTGGGTCCGGCTGCAGGAACGCCCCCTGCACAAGGCATCCGCCGCGGTCGCCTTCGCCGACTTCCACGACGGGCTGCGGGCGGTGCGCGCGCTGGCCCAGTCCGACCTGTCCCCCGCCAACTGCCGCCTGCTGGACTCCGGCGAGGCCGCGCTGTCGGGCGCGGCCCGGGACGGCTGCGCCGTGCTGGTGCTGGGGTTCGAGTCGGCGGACGAGCCGGTGACCGCCCGGCTGGAACGGGCCGTCGACATGGCCCGTTCGTACGGCGGCCGGTACGGCGGGACCGCCGCCCCGGCGGGGACCGCGGCCGGCGCCCCTGCCGGTGACACGGCCGGTGATGCTGCCGGTGACGCGGCCGTGGGCGCCTGGCGTTCGGCCTTTCTGCGGATGCCCTACCTCCGCGACGGCCTGGCCAGGATGGGCGCCGTCGCGGAGACCTTCGAGACGGCCGCCACGTGGGACCGCATCCCCGGCCTGATCGAAGCGGTGCGCACCGAGGTCGGCGGGGCGGCGCTCCAGGCCACCGGATACCCCGCGACCGTCAACTGCCGTCTGACACACGTGTATCCGGACGGCGCGGCGCCCTACTTCACCGTTCTCGCCGCCGGACGTCCGGGGGACGAACTCGCCCTCTGGGACGACCTCAAGGCCGTCGCGGGCGAGGTCCTGCACCGCCACCGGGCCACCATCACCCACCACCACGCCGTCGGCCGCGACCACCGTCCGGGCTACGACCGCCAGCGCCCCGAGCCCTTCGCCCTCGCGCTGCGGGCCGCGAAGGGTGCTCTCGATCCGCAGGGCATCCTCAACCCGGGCGTACTGGTGGACTGACCGCCGCCACGGACGACGTGCGGGCCGGAGGACACCGTGCCACGCTGGTCGGAGGCCGGGGGGGACGCCGGCCGGGCGGCGCTGCCCGAGACCGCAGAGCCGAACGGGGCATGCCATGGTCCGAGGAACGAACACCCGAGCGCGGCGGCGGCGTGCGGGCGCCGGTTGCACGGCCCTGTTGCTCGTCACCCTGATGTCGGGGACGGCGGCCGGAGCGGCACCGACACCCACACCTTCACCCACACCTTCACCCACGCCCACACCGTCCGGCGGCGACGGTTCCGCCCCGCTCGACCCGCGCATCACGGAGATCATGCGGAAGCCGGAGTACCGCCACGCACAGTGGGGCCTGCTCCAGAAGGACCCGGACTCCGGGCGGGTGATCCGCAGCATGTTCCCCGGACAGTTCTTCATCCCCGGTTCCACGGCCAAACTGTTCAGCGTGTCCGGGCCGTGGAAGACGCTCGGCGCCGGCCACCGCTTCGAGACACCGGTCTACGCGCTCGGCGAGCGGCGCGGCGCGACCCTCACCGGCGATCTGGCGCTGGTGGCGCAGGGCGATCTCACCATGGGCGGCAGAACCGACCGCGACGGCTCGGTCGCGTTCACGGACCTCGACCACACCTACGCCAACGACATCCCCGGCGCCACCCTCACTCCCCAGAACCCGCTCGCCGGCATCGACCTCCTCGCCCAGCAGGTACGCCGCTCCGGCATCACCCGCGTGAACGGGAACGTCATCGTGGACGACCGGCTGTTCGCCCGGGCTCCGGTGCTCGATCCGACCCCCACTCCGCTGATCATCAACGACAACCTCATCGACCTGACGACCACGCCCGGGGACCGCCCCGACGCACCCGCGCGCGTGGACTGGCGGCCCAAGGTCGCCCCGTACCAGGTCACTTCGACGGTGAAGACGGTGGCGGCGGGCAAGCCGGCCGGCCTCACGGTGACGACCTCCGGGAACGGCACCCGGATCCAGGTGTCCGGCACGATCGCGGCGGGCGCCCGGCCGGTGCTGCGGGTGGCTCCCGTCACCGACCCGTCGGCCTTCGGACGGACCGCGCTCATCGAAGCGCTCGAACGGGCCGGCGTGGAGGTCACCGCCGCCCCGACGGGCCCCAACCCGGTGGCCGAGCTGCCCCGCACGTACGAGGGCCGGCCGCGCGTGGCCGTGTACACCTCGCCTCCCTACGCGCAGTACGCCAGGCTCATCCTCAAGGTCAGCCACAATCTGGGTGCCAACCTGGGCATCTGCCTGATGGCCGTCACGACCGGCAGCAAGGACTGCATGGACGGGTTCCCCGTACTGGCCGCCTTCCTGGACCGGGCGGGCGTCGACCGCAAGCAGGTGCAGCTCCTGGACGGACGCGGCGGCAACCCCGTCGACCGGTCGACGCCGGAGGCGCAGGCGCAGTTGCTGTCGTACTGGCTGCACGACCCGGAGGCGAAGCTGTTCCGGGAGGCGCTGCCCGTCCTGGGCGTCGACGGCCTGCTGGCGGAGAACTGCCGGGACTGCCCCGCGCGCGGCAAGGTGTTCGCGAAGACCGGCGCTGCCGTGGGGGAGGACGCCCTCAACGACCGCCTGGGTGTCGGAGCCATCACGATCGCCGGCTACCTGGACAAGGGCGGCGGCCGCTACGAGGTCTTCTACGCGGGCGTGACCGGTGCCTCCACGCCGACGACCGACCCGAGCGGCATCGTGGGCATCGCCAACGACCTCGCCATGGTCGCCGCCTACCTCCAGGAGGAGTGAACAGGCGGCCCGGAACCCGGTCCGCGGCTGCCCGCTCCCCTCAGTGGACCCCGGGGTCGAGCTCACGCCGGACGGCCCGGCCGGCCGCGCGGTGCTCGGCCGCCGTGGTCGGATCCGTCTCGTCCAGCACGAGCGCGATCCCCTCGTGGGCGAGCGCCTCCTCGTACCGGTATCCCAGCGCCGGGGCCAGCTCCAGCGCCTGCCGGTGCAGGCGCAGGGCCTCCTCGGTCAGGCCGGCGAGCCGGCAGGTCTCGGCGTAGCCGTTGAGGAATCGGATCTTCCAATGGTCCTCGAACAGCTCGTCCAGCAGCGCGAACGCCTCGCGATGACTGGCCAGTGCCTCCTCGTACCGGCCCGTCCGCCGCAGCGCGACGCCCAGGCAGTTGAGGGCCCACGCCTCGTTGTTCACGTGCCCGTCCGCGCGGGCCAGTGCCAGCGCCCGGTGCAGGTGCTCCACCGCCTCGCCGGGCGCCTCGTCGGCGACGGCCACGCCGAGGGTGATCCGCGCCGTCAGCGCCGGCGGCCACGCGGGGTCCGCGTGGGGAATGGACAAGATCTCACGGGCCCGCAGCGCCGCCTGATCGCGCTGTCCCAGCTGGAGCATCGCCCAGGCCTCCGAGGCGGCCGCGTGGGCCGCGCCCGCCGGGCAGTCGGCCTGCTCGTACAGCTTCCGTGCCAGGGCGAAGAATTCGAGCGGTTCCTCGGCACTGCCCTGGTCCCACCGCAGATAGCCGCGGCGCATCGCCAGTTCGGCTTCCGCGCGGACGTCCCCGGCCTCGGAAACCCGCAGTCCGGCCGTCTCGTACGCGGCCGCGGCCTCCGCCGTCCGGCCCGCGTTGTAGCGGGCGAAGCCCAGGTCGCTGTAGGCCTCGGCCAGTCGCCGGGGATCGCCCAGGCGCTCCGCGGCGGCCAGGGAGCGCTCGAAGAGGTGGTTGAGGTGCGTCGTCCCGCAGCGCCGCGCGAAGTACGCCCGCAGGAAGCGCGGCAGCTCGCACACGTGCACATCGGCCCCGACCGCGGCGGCCGTCTCGAAGGCGGCGATCATCGCTTCGTACTCCGCGACGAGCCAGGCGAGGGCGGTGTGCTTGTCCGTGAACCGGGGCAGTGCGGCCGGGGGCCGGCCCGCGGACGGCGGGCGGCCGGGTGACAGGACCGGCATCGCGGCGTCCGCCGCGGCCGCCGCGTGCACGTAGTAGTCGAGGAAGCGGCCCAGCGCCCGTTCCCGCTCGGCGGGCGGGTCCTGTTCGGCGCAGGCCCGGCGTGCGTGCTGGTGCACGAGGTCGTGCAGCCGGTAGCGGCCTGCCGTGGGCTGCTGGACCAGGTGCGCGTCGACCAGGTCCTCGAGCATCTCCTGGGCCCTGTACAGCGGTACGTCCGCCAGGGCGGCCGTCAGGTACGCGTCGAAGGCGCCGCCGGGCAGCAGGCCCAGCATGCGGAACAGGCGGGCGTGGGCCCGGTCCAGCTGCTTGACGGACATGGCGAACGCGGTGTCGAACTCGCTCCCGCCCTGCCCCAGCCGCTCGACGAGGATGCCGACGGTCCAGCCGGGCCGGTGCCGCAGCCGGGCCGCGGCCAGCCGCAGGGCCAGCGGCAGGTGCCCGCACAGCCGCAGCACCTCGGCGGCGGATTCCGGTTCGCGGGCCAGCCGGCCTTCGGGGCCGCGCGGGTCGCCGCTGGCACGGGCCAGCAGCTCCGCGCTCTCCTGCGGGCTCAGCACGTCCAGCGACACCGGGGGCACCTCGTCCAGGCCCAGCAGCCGGTTGCGGCTCGTGATCAGGACGACGGAGGGGCCCGCGCCGGGCAGCAGGGGGCGGACCTGATCGGCGTCGGCGGCGTTGTCGAGGACCACGACGGCCCGCCGGCCGGCCAGTTCCGCCCGCCAGCAGGCGGCCAGTTGCTCGACGCCCTCCTGCGGGACCTTCTCCGACGGGACGTCGAGCGCGCCGAGCAGCATCCGCAGCGCTGAGTCCGGATCGAGCGGTTCCCGGCCCTCGGTGAAGCCGTGCAGGTCCACGTAGAGCTGGGCGTCCGGGTAGTCGGCGGCGAGCCCGTGCGCGGCGTGCACCGCCAGACAGGTCTTGCCGACGCCCGCCATCCCGTCGACGGCGACCGCCCGGTGGCTTTCCACCGCGGCGAGCACGGCGGCGAGCCCGGCCTCGCGTCCGGTGAAGTCGGGTACGTCGCGCGGCAGATCGTTGCGGGGCCTCGGCTGGACCTGGCGGCTGGCCTTCGGCGGCGCCGGCAGCGGGTTCGAGGACCGTTCCCACAAGGGGCGCAGGGGGCGGGGGTCTCGTTTGACCAGGCGGCACAGGGCGATCACCGCGGGCCAGGGCGGCACGGTCTGGCCGCTGAGGTAGCGCGACAGCGAGGAGGAGCTCAGGCCGGTGTCCCTCGCGAGGGCCCGTACGCCGAGCCCGGACAGCTCCTGGATCAGGCGCAGCCTGGCCGAAAGCTCCTCCTGCGGGTCGCCGCCCTTGGCGGTCTGCTGTTCCGCGCCCACTGTTCCCCCGTCCGCCTGTCCCGCCCCGGCAGGAGTATTCCGGGCCGTGTCACCGCTGGTCAAGGCCGGTTTTGCTGTCCCAGGGCGTCCCATCGGCGTCGTCACGGCACGCCGGAACGGCTGTCATGGAGCCACGCCCCGGGAGAACGGGGCACCGACCGGAAAGAAGGAGCGGATTCCCGTGCAGTCTCGTATGCGGAACCCTGCCGTCGTCCTGTCCGACGCGATGGGGCCCATCCAGGAGCTCTTCAAGGCCGTGCACTCCGGAGGGGTGGACGGGCAGACCCTGGAGCTGGTGCACCTGCGGGTCAGCCAGATCAACGGATGCAGCGCCTGCGTCGACGGCGGCGCCAAGTCGGCCCGGAGGGCCGGGGTGAGCGACGAGCGGCTGGCGGCGGTGGCCGCCTGGCGCGAGGCCCCGTACTTCACCGACGAGGAGCGGGCGGCGCTCGCGCTGGCCGAGGCCGCGACGCGGCTGGCCGACCGCCCCGACGCGGTGGGCGACGAGGTGTGGGACACGGCCGCCACCTACTTCGACGAGAAGCAGCTGGCCGCGATCGTGCTGATGATCGGCGTGACCAACCTGTTCAACCGGCTCAACGCCACGACCCGCCAGATCGCCGGTGCCTGGGGCTGACCGCCCTCCGGCATGACACTACTGATACCGCGATGGACCGCAGCGTAAGGACACCGATCATGAAGAACACCCAGAAGCCCGCCGACGCCGGGACGTCCGAGGGGTTCACCGACGAGGAACGCGGGGCGATGAAGGAGCGCGCCCAGGAGCTGAGGGCGTCGGCGCGCCGGGCCTCGCGCGCCGAGAAGGCGGCCGAGGAAGAAGCCGCCGTGCTCGCGAAGATCGCCGAAATGCAGGACTCGGACCGGGTCATGGCCGAACGGCTCCACGCGATCGTGAAGGCCGGCGCACCGGACCTCGCGCCGAAGCTCTGGTACGGGATGCCCTCGTACGCCAAGGACGGCAAGGTCGTCTGCTTCTTCCAGAGCGCACAGAAGTTCAACACCCGGTACGCCACGCTCGGCTTCAGCGACAAGGCGAACCTCGACGAGGGCACCATGTGGGCGACCTCCTACGCCCTGACGGAGCTCACCGCGGCCGCCGAGGCGAGGATCGGCGCGCTCGTGCGGCAGGCGGCGAGCTGAACCCCGGCCGACCGCCCATGACCACGAGGTCGGCGTGGTGTGATGCCTCGACCGGGGATCCCGCCCGCTCACCGGGGATCGCGTCGACGTCGTCGGGCATGCTCACGGTGTGCCCTGCCGGTACGGCAAGGGCGGCACGCGCACACGCGCATGCCGCCCTGGTGCGCCCGGAGGGGGCGGTTCGGCGTCGGCTACTTGTTGAGGAAGCCGTCGCGCAGGCGCATCTCGTTGAAGCCGTTCTGGTCGTAGTCGTCCGAGTACGTCAGGGACAGGCGTCCGGTCGGCGCCAGCGCCACCGCGACGCCGGACTGGTGCCCGCCGGTCACGACGTTCATCCGGGTGACGGGCAGCCGCCCGGTGGTGGTGCCGTCGGCGTTGAAACCGGTGGCCCACACGTCGTGGAACCCGTCGACGAACGACTCCTTCCACGCCACGACGAAGGTGCCGTCGCCGGACACCGCCACGTCCGGCTCGGACTGCGCACCGACCGGACGCTTCGGGTCGATCGGTTCGGCTTCGGTCCCGGTCTCGGAGATGGTCCGCGTCTCGGCGCCCGCCGGCTCACCGGCGGCCGAGAAGATGCGGTGGTAGATCCGCTCGGGACGGGGCGTCCCGCTCCCGGTGGTGTACTCGTCGCTCCAGGCCACGACGATCCGGCCGTCGGGGGCCTGTGCCACCGCGGGCTTGGACTGCTGGCCGTCGGTGAGGAAGTTGGCGACCTTGCGGACGACCGCGGACCCGCCCGTCGTGTTCAGCTTGGCCAGGCCGATGTTGATGCCGCCGTTGCCGTCGGCGTCCTCTTCCCAGACGATCGCCGTGTTGCCGGAGGAGTCCATCGCGGCGTCGGGGCGGCGGTTCGAGCCGGCCGCACCGGCGGTGATGGTGCTGACCTTGACGTCCTGGTAGCGCACGGCGCCCGCCGCGTCCCATCCGCTCGCGAAGATCTGGTTGAGGGTGGATCCGTCGGCGGTGTCCTCCCAGGCAACGGTGTAGGCACCGCTGCCGTTGACCGCGACGGTCGGGCGGAGCTGGTCACCGTCGCCGGAGGCGTGCGGGCGCGGCAGGGTGGTGACCGTACCGCTCGGGCTCACCTTCCGTACGGCGATGTCCGCGTACTTGTTCCCGTCGGGGTCCGAAGCCCACACCACGATCGCGTTCCCGTTGTCGTCGATGCCGACGTCGGGCTTCTGGTGGGACCAGGTGGCATTCGTACCGCTGGTGCTCAGCTTCTTCTCGTCCCACAGGGGGACGCCGTCCTTGTACATGCGGAGGTAGACGTCGGTGCCGAGTTCGGTGTCCGACGGATCGTGCCGGTCGCCGCTCTCGTACACGACGGCCGTGTACGCGGTCGTGCCCGAACCGCCTGACGCCATCGCGCTGTAGTGCTGGTCGCCCGCCGCGACCACGTTCACCCGCGAGTAGTGCTGGGGAGAACTGCCGTACTTGGCGGCGTCGATGTCGACGGCGGCCGTGCGCACCTTGTCGAAGTTGTCGACGAAGGACTGGTAGACGCCGGGATCGTCGATGCGCAGGAGGGTCTCGTCGTTGGTCTTGAGGGCGCCCGCGGTCCAGTTGTGCGAACCGGTGTAGACGTGGCGGACCTGCTGTCCGGCCGCGTCCTTCCATTCGGTCAGCAGGTACTTGGAGTGCACGGTGGCGCGGTTGCAGGAGTACCCGCGGATCTTGTAGCGGCAGCCGCCGGGGCGGAGCCCGTAGGCGTTGATGTCCAGCGCGGTGAGCTCGTTGATGCCCTTGTTGCCGCCACCGCTGCTGTAGTCGCGCGCGATGGCGTCCACGGCGCAGCCGGCCTTCCGCTTGCGCTCCAGCGCCTCGTACACGGCCGGGCGGGTCGCCCTCTGGTCGAGCTCGGCCGCCGCGATGCGGATGCGGCCACCGCTGTCCGGCGTACAGACGACCTTGTCGATGAAGGAGGCGAGGATGTCGGCGTTGCCGTAATGGGCCGCGTCCGAGGCGGTGTCGCGCGGGAAGAAGATCGCCTCGACCGGGGCCGCGGGGTCGTCGTGGGTGTGGTTGTACGTGGTGTGCAGCGAGTCCCCGGCGTGCTGGACCTGCCGGTTGAAGGCGGAGCGGAAGCGCGAGGCCAGCGTCGAGTTCCCCACGACGGTCACGGCGTTGTTGATCTCGCCGTCCTGGCCGCCCGCCATGTTCTGAGAGGACTGCCAGACGACGTTCTTGCGTCCGTCGCCCAGCGAGTCGAACACGGCGAACTTGTTGTGGGAGATGGCCGCTTCGTCACCGGCGCCGTTGCCGAGGCAGCTGTTCTGGCACAGGGTGAGGGAGCTGCTGCCCGTGAGCTTCGACGCGAAAGTGTCGAGGGAGCCGCTGACGGACTTCTCGACGGAGATCTTCAAGGTCACGCCGCGCGCCTGGGCCGCGAGCAACTTGTCCTGGATCCCCGTGCTGTTGTTGAGCAGGAACATGCTCATGTAGAGCGTGCCGGAGTCGGCGAGGTCGATCAGGCCGTTCAGGTGGCTGGAGATCGAGTAGTCGTAGGTGCCGTTGACGGTCGGGTAGTTGAAGACTGCCGTGTACGGCCCGGACGGTACGGTCTCGGCCTGCGCGGCTGAGGGCGCCAGCAGTGAGAGAGCCACTGCGGCAGGGGCAACAACCGCCAGTGCGCGGCGTATTGCTAGGTGCATGGTGTTCCTCAGACGGTCCTGGAAAACGGAATGGCGCACTCTAACCCACGCGCAGGACCTGGAGGAGGGTGGGGCCCGGCGCCCCGGGGGCACTGCCCCGGGGCCGGCGGCGGCCCGGAAGGAACCGGAGCCGTGGATCACGTGAAAGGCCCCCCGCACCCGCACTCAGGTGACGGGCTCCGGTGCCGGGACGGGTCCGGGCAGCGGGCCCGGCTGGGGGCGGGGATCCGGCGGCGGGGTGGGGGCCGGCTGGGGATCGGGTTCGGGCTGGGGCGGGGCCGGCGGCACGGGGTCGGGCCCGCCCGGGGCCGGGACCGGGCCCGGCACCGGCCCGGGCTGCGGACCGGGGCCGGGACCCGGCGCGGGGGTGGGGCTGGGAGGAACGGGATCGTTCGGAGGGGTACCCATGGGCTGCTCCCTGGCATCCGGAAGGTGGGCGGCGCCGCTACCGGGGCGGAGGTGTCGGCGGGGGTTCGGGCACGGGCTCCGGTCCGGGGACGGGCCTCGGCACCGGCCTCGGTGTGTGGGGATCGCCGGGCACGGGGTGTGTCGGCGTGTGTGCGCTCGTCATGGTGCGTCCGTTCGTCGCGGCCGGCTCTTCTCACCTGCGCGCCTGCCCGGTCTCATCCGGCCGAACCTCGCCGCCGTCCGTCCACTCGGGTCCCTTCGCGCTGCGCCGCCCGGGGGCCCTCCGCCGTGTCGTCGCGGGCGCCCGCCCGGTCAAGGTACGAGGATGTGGCCACGATTCCCCGACTCGGCAGGAGCCTTCCCATGCTCGAACGCAAGCGCCGCAAAAGCAGCGACAACGGCAGCGGCCACACGGAGATCACCTTCGTCCTGCCGGCGGACGCGCCGCCCGGGCCGGTCAGCGTCGTGGGTGACTTCAACGACTGGCAGCCGGGCACGCACGAGCTGCGGCCGCGCAAGGACGGCACGCGCGCGGTCACCGTCGCCCTGCCCGGAAAGACCACCCACGCCTTCCGCTACCTGGCGGCGGACGGCCACTGGTTCAACGACGAGGGCGCCGACGCGCTCGACGGCTCCAACAGCCTCCTGCGCACCTGACGGACCGTACCCGTACCCGTACGCACCGTCTCCGGGGGCGGACACGAGTACCGTGGGAGGGGCTCCCGGGGGGCGCACCAGCGGATAGGGGTTGACCGTCGTGTCGACATCGAGTCACGAAACCTTCGGCGCGCCCTGCTGGGTCAGCCTCATGGCCCGCGACCTCCGCGCGGCGCAGGAGTTCTACGGCGCGGTCCTCGGCTGGGAATTCGGGCCCGCCCGCCTCGGAGAGGGGTTCACGGTCGGCTTCTGCGACGGCGTTCCGGTGGCCGGCCTGGGCACCCTGCCTGCCACGCTCACGGTGCCCGTCGCCTGGACCCCGTACTTCGCCGTGGACGACGCCGACGTCACGGCGGCACGCATCCTCGAGCGGAGCGGAACGGTCGCCGTCGGCCCCCTGGCGTTCGGGACGGGCCGGGCGGCCGTCGCCGCCGACCGCGACGGGGCGGTGTTCGGGATCTGGCAGGGGGACGCCATCCCCGACTGGGGTATGGGCGGCGAAGCCGCTCCGGCCTGGCTCGAACTGCGCACCAGGAACGCGTTCGACGCCGCCATCTTCTACGGCGAGGTCCTGGAGTGGGCCTGCAACCACGCCGGCTGCTGCGAGGTCGCCTATAGGGAGGAGGACAACCGCATCCTGCTCCGCCACACGGGCCGGACGGTGGCCCGCCTGCACGGCGGCACCCTCGCGGAGGACCCCGACCCGCGCCTGCGGCCACGCTGGCACGTCCACTTCCGGGTGCCCGATCTCGACACCGCGCTCAAGGCGGCCGTCACCCTGGGCGCCGACACCGGCACCGTGACGGCCGTCGGCCCCTTCCTCGACGAGGTCACCCTCCGGGACCCCGACGGCGCCGAGTTCACCATCGCCGGCCCGGCCGGGTCCGGCCGCTCCCGCCCCCCTGCCGCAGTGCGTGCGCGGCCCCAGCGCGGGTAGGCGCCCTGCGGAAAGCGAAGGCACCTCAGCAGGAGAGGGGGCCTTGCGATGGACGGGCCTGAACTCTCGCAGCATGAACAGCGCATCCTCAAGGACATCGAGCAGGAGCTGCGCGCCGACCAGCTCCTGGACCGCAGACTGCGCACCCTGCACCGCGGTTTCCGCCCCTGGGCGGTGAGGGACTGGCGCCGTCCCCGGGGGCTCGGGCTGTGGACCGCGTTCCTGGGCCTGGTCTGCGCGGCGCTCTTCGTACGGGCGGTATCCACCTCGTCCGCGGCCCTGATCTGGGCGTTCGCCGCGGTGTGGGTCCTCACGCTGGTCTGCCTCCTCGTGCTGGTGATCCGCTGGTGCCGCAGGGCCTCCGCCTCGGCCGGCCCCAGAACGGGCTGACACACCACGCGCGGGCCCGCGCCCCTCATGGCCGGCCCCTGTGGCACCGCTGCGCCTTACAGGGGAGCCGTCGGAGCGGCACCCGCCCAGCTCCCCGGGTACGGGCCATCGTGAACAGCCAGACGGCCAGGTCAGCCAAGACAGCCAGGACAGCGTTGACACGAACGAGGAGAACGGCCATGGCGAACGAAGACATCTGGGGTTACCCCACCGATTCCGGCTACGAGACGGGAACCGACCTGATCGGCTTCAAGGTCGAGGCGACCGACGGGAGCATCGGCAAGGTCGATGAGCACACGGACGAGGCCGGAGCCGGCTATCTCGTCGTCGACACCGGAGTATGGATCTTCGGCAAGCACGTCCTGCTCCCCGCCAGCACCATCCAGCGCATCGACCGCATCAATGAAACGGTCTACGTCAACCGCACCAAGGACCAGATCAAGGACGCACCCGAGTTCCAGCGGGAGAAGCAGCCCCGCGACACCACCTACCTCGATCAGTTCGCCAGGTACTACGGCATGCCCCACATGTGACGTCGCCGCTCCGAAGCACGGGCGGCGGATGAGGCCCGGCAGTGGCCGGAGCCTCCAGCGGATGGCGCAACGCCCCTGGCTCTCGTTCCGGACATCGACCAGCATGAGGACAGCGGGACCGGAAGACGAGATGGGCACGCATGCGCGCCACTGAGAGCAACCAGGACTATCCCTTCGCCGTCACGAACACGGCCGCGGCACTGCTGGACGATGCCGGGACGATCGTCGCCTGGACACCGGCGGCCGAAGCCCTCCTGGAGCGCCCGTCCGCGGACGTGTGCGGCCGGCCGGCGCGCGACCTCCTGGCGGACGCGGCCGGCTGGGAGGCGGTCCTGGCTCAGGGCAGGCAGGGGGCGCCGGACGGTCGGGAGAGGCCCGAGGGGCGGGAAGGACGGGAAGGGTGGGAGGGCCGGGCCACACTGCGGCACGGCTCGGGGCGGGAACTGGAGATCGGCTTCCGCGTCATCCCGCTGAACGCCGGCCCGCCCGGGGACGCGGCCGCGGCCCGCTGCCTCGTACTCGGCGCCCCCCTGGAGCTGGTGGCCCGATGGCGGCAGGACCACGCCTTCACCCACGAACTGTTCCTGCAGGGCCGAGTGGGCCTGGCGGTCTTCGACGCGGAGCTGCGCCTGCTGCGGACGAACACGCACCTGTTGCCGTACACGGGGGTGCCCGTCGAACTGAGCGGCCGGCGCCTGGCCGACTTCCTGTGGGCGGAGGACGCGCGGATCATCGACGACCGGCTGCGGGAGGTCCTGCGCAGCGGGAACCCGCTGATCGGTTTCCACGCGACCGCGCGCACCTTGGACGACCCGAGAGGCGGCCGGGTCATGACCATCCAGGCGTTCCGGCTGCAGGAACCCGACGGGCACCCGATGGGTGTGGCGGCGGTGTTCACGGACGTCACCGACCACGAACGGTCGCGTGGGCGCCTGGACCTGCTGTACCGCGCGACGGGAGCGCTGGGCGGTTCGCTGTCCGTGCTGCGCACCGTCGAGGACCTGGTCGGGGTGCTGGCGCCCGCGTTCTGCGATTGCGCCGCGGTGGATCTCGCGGAGACCGTTCTGACGGGCGGTGAACCGCCCGCTGACGGTCACCCCACGCCCCTGATCCGGATGGCCGCCGCCGGAGCGGACGCAGACGCGCTGCGCACGGGTACGGCCCGGTTCACGGCTCCGCTCGCCGCGGCCGTCCCCCCTGCGCCGGCGGCCGGGGAGGGCGTAGCGGGCGCGGCGGGCGCGGCGGGCACGACCGAACCGGCCGCGCCCGGGGACCGGGAGTGCCGGGGAGAGCTGATCACCGGTCTGGGAACCCGGCCCGCGGGACCGGGCGGCGACGCGGCCCCGGAGTGGGCCACCACCGTCCCGGGTGCGCATTCGGCGATGACGGCGCCGCTGTGCGCACAAGGCATCGCGTTCGGCAGGCTCACGCTCTGGCGCACGGGGGACACGCGCCCGCTGGACGAGGACGACCTGGCACTTCTGGAGGAGATCGCGGCCCGTGCGGCGGTCGCCGTGGACAACGCGCGGCGGTACACCAAGGAGCGCCGGACCGCTGTGGGCCTCCAGCGCAGCCTTCTGCCTCCGGCCACCTCGGAAACGCCCGCACTGGAAGCCGCCGGCCTCTACCTGCCCGCCGACGCCGAGAGCGGAGTGGGCGGGGACTGGTTCGACGTGATCCCCCTGTCATCGGCCCGTGTCGCCCTGGTGGTCGGGGACGTCGCCGGTCACGGGCTGCACGCCACGGCCATGATGGGACGCCTGCGCAGCGCCGTGCGTGCGATGGCGGACTTGGAACTCGAACCCGAGGAACTGCTGGCGCACGTGGACGACATGGTCCTGCAGGTCGTGGCCGAGGCGGAGAGCGACGACGCGGAGGACGGCGGGGCGGGCACGCCGGTGCCCGGCGGACCGGCCGGGGCCACCTGCCTGTACGCCGTCTACGACCCGGTCGCCCGAACGTGCGTCATGGCAAGCGCCGGACACCCGCCTCCGGCCGTGGTCAACCCGGACGGAACCGTGGAGTACGTCGAGCTGAGCCCCGGCCCGCCCCTGGGTGTGGGTGGCTGGCCGTTCGAGCCGGTCGAACGCGAGCTGCCGGCGGGAAGCGTCCTCGCGCTGTACACCGACGGGCTGATCGAACGCGGCGAGGGGGACATCGACGAGGGCATGCGCGACCTGACGGACCGGCTGCTGCGCGCGGACGTCCTCGGCCGGCCGCTGCGCCAGGCCCGGCACGACATCGTGGAAGGCTTGCCGCCGGGGAGGCTGCGGGACGACGTCACCCTTCTGCTGGCCCGTACCCGGGTGGTGGATGCCGGCTCCCTCGCGACATGGGTGCTGGACGCCGACCCGGCGGTCGTCGGTGACGCGCGGCATCTCGTGCTGGATCAGCTGACCGCCTGGAGCCTGGACGAGCTCGCCTTCAGCACCGAGCTGATCGTCAGCGAGCTGGTCACCAACGCCATTCGGCACGCCGGGGGCCCGGTCCGGCTCCGGCTGATCCGGGCGGACACCCTGACCTGCGAAGTCTCCGACTCCAGCAATACACAACCGAGGATGCGGCGTGCGAGGAGCTCCGAGGAAGGCGGTCGCGGCCTGTACATCGTCGCCCAGCTGTCGCACCGCTGGGGCAGCCGCTACACCGGGGAAGGCAAGACCGTCTGGTCCGAGCAGAACCTGCCGCCCGCTTGAAGGGGGCTCCGGCCTGCCCGGCGCTCCCGGGCCGATCTGCGACGCCGCGGACCTCCGTCAGACACCTCTAGGCGCGGTTCAGGTGGACGTGGATGGTCTTGCCGCCGCCCAGGGCGCCGGGGTGGCGGACGTCGACCTGGGTGCCGAGCTGGTTGACGAGGTGCCATCCCCACCCGCCCTCACCGCGCTGGCCCGGCTGTCGGGGCTGCGGGTCCGCGCTGCTCGTGTCGCTGACGTCGACGTCCACGCCGTCGGGTGTCCGGCGGAGGTCCAGGACGCAGCCCCCGGACGTGTGGCGGACGGCGTTGGTGACCAGCTCGCTGATCACCAGGAGGGCGATGTCGAGAGCGACGGGCGTGAACGTGGAGGCGCCCTGATCGGGCGGTCCCAGGAAGTCGCGCGCGGCACGTCTGGCGTCGGCCGGGGCGCCCGGACCGTTCAGCTCCAGGTGCAGGATCGGCAGGAGAGGCATGGAACGACTCCGGAGGCCTCGAGTCCAGGGGCGTACCGGTGTGACGCCCTCCATGCTGCGCCTGCCCTCTCCGGCCCGGTCCACTCGTGCACGCCGGCGGATGCGGGGACCCGGCGGCCGCACGGGGGTTGCCCGGAGGCCCGCAGCGGAGCCGCTATCGAAGCGTCCGCCACCGTGCACCTGCTCCTCGGGGGACACGATCAGCCGGGTGTGCCGTGAACCACCTCGGCGACCGCTACGACGACGACCTGGGGCCCCTGCGCGAGATCCTGCGCCGGCACACCGAGGCCCGGCTCGCCCTCGGCATCATCGCCGCCCAGGACGCGTGCGGACCCGCCGGCGCACCGGGCCCCCGCCGTCGTCAGGCTGACGCCGCCGTATCGGTCGCTTCCGCGGCCGCGGAGGACGAGGATGGGACATGGGGCCGAGCGGTGAGGACAGGGCGCGCGATGGCTCGTGACGTTGCGGAAGAAGAGCGGCAGTGACCGCCGACGAGCCCGCCCCGGCGACACCGGAGGGTTTGGGAGCCGTTCTGGCGTGGGTGCTCGAGTGCTCCCACGGTGCGTCCGCACTGCAGCTGGCCGGTGTGATCGAGGAGGCCGCCCGCCGGCTCGGGATCCTGCGGACCCGCCTCTACCTGGCCGACCTGCAACAGCAGCGGCTGCTCCCGCTGCCCCAGCCCGACCTCACGGCCGAGGAACTCGACGGTCTCGATGTCGACGGATCACTCGCCGGTCTGGCCTACCGCACCCAGGAAGTCCAGTCGATGCGCGGCGGGGACACGACCTGGTTCCCCATGGTCGACGGCATCGAGCGGATCGGCGTCATGCAGGCGCTCGCCCCCGGCCACGGCTCCGGCCTGGTGGCGGCCGGCCGGGCGCTGGCGAGCCTGGCCACCCTTCTGGTGGTGTCGAAGTCCACCCACCACGACCCGCTGGTCCAGGGGCAGCGGGTACGGCCGATGAGCCTGCAGGCCGAGCTGCTGTGGGCGTTCCTGCCGCCGCGGACGATCGGCACCGACCGGGCCACCTCGTCCGCGGTGCTGGAGCCGGCGTACGACATCGGGGGCGACGCCTTCGACCACAGCTTCATCGACGGGGTCCTACACCTGACACTGGTCGACGCGATGGGTCACGACCTCGCCTCCGGGGGCGCCAGCGGCGCCGCTCTGGCCGCGTGCCGCTCCACCCGCCGCTCGGGCGGCAACCTCCCCGACATCGTCTCCGCCATCGACCGTACGCTGGCCCAGTGGATCCCGGACCGGCTCATGACGGCCGTCATCGCGGAACTCGACATGTGTCAGGGGGACTTCACCTGGATCAACTGCGGCCATCCGCCACCGCTCCTCATCCGCGACGGCCACGTGCTGCAGAACGCCCTCGAACGCCCGGCCCATCTCCCGCTCGGCTTCGGCTTCCACTCCCGCGTTCCCCCCGCGCAGGAACACGTCCGGCTCCAGCCCGGTGACCGCGTCCTGATGTACAG
The DNA here is from genome assembly GCF_055588085.1 of Streptomyces sp. NPDC046303. Taxonomy (NCBI): domain Bacteria; kingdom Bacillati; phylum Actinomycetota; class Actinomycetes; order Kitasatosporales; family Streptomycetaceae; genus Streptomyces; species Streptomyces sp. NPDC046303. Next base: position 156,678 of record NZ_JBVJFA010000010.1, on the reverse strand, counting down.
CGACGGCATCACCGAAGCCCGCTCGCCCGAGGGCGAGCTCTTCGGCGAGCAACGCCTCGCCGACACGGTCATCCGCTCCACCGCCTCGGGCGAGAACGCCCCCGAAGCACTGCGGCGCCTCGTTCAGAACCACCTCTTGCGCCATCAGCACCGCCTGCGCGACGACGCGACGATCCTGCTCGTCGAATGGCACCCCGCCCCCCGGGCGCACTGACCACCACACCCCGGCGTCCGGCCGCGGACCGGTGCGGCGGACCCGCGCCGGGGGTGCCGAGTTCCCCCGCCACGAGGTACCGGATCGGGCGCGCATGGGTGCTGCCCGCTACGGGCAGGCGCGGCGAAAGGGCCGGCCGAGCTGGAGGGAGCAACACGATGAAGGTCGCCGACTACCTGTTGCAGCGCCTGCGGGAATGGGGTGTCGAGCACGTCTTCGCCTATCCGGGGGACGGAATCAACGGACTCCTGTCTGCGTGGGGGCGAGCGGAGGACCGGCCCCGGTTCATCCAGGCGCGCCACGAGGAGATGGCCGCCTTGCAGGCGGTCGGGTACGCGAAGTTCTCGGGCCGCACCGGGGTCTGCGCGGCCACCTCCGGGCCCGGTGCGATCCACCTGCTCAACGGCCTGTACGACGCGAAGCTCGACCACGTCCCCGTGGTGGCGGTCGTCGGGCAGACCGACCGCACCGCGATGGGCGGGGCGTACCAGCAGGAGGTCGACCTGTTGTCCCTGTTCAAGGACGTGGCCTCCGATTTCTGCGAGATGGTGACCGTTCCCGAACAGTTGCCGGGCGTCCTGGACCGGGCGATGCGCATCGCCGGCGCCCGCCGGGCGCCCACCGCGCTGATCATCCCGGGCGATGTGCAGGAGCTCGACTACCGGGCGCCCGAGCACGCCTTCAAGCACGTGCCCTCCAGCCTGGGCATCAGCAGTTATGCCCCGGTGCCGTCGGATGAGGACCTTGCGCGTGCCGCGGAGATCCTGAACGCCGGCGAGAAGCCGGCGATCCTCATCGGCCAGGGCGCCCGCCGCGCCCGCGCCGAGGTCGAGGAGGTCGCCGAACGCCTCGGCGCGGGAGTCGCGAAGGCCCTGCTCGGCAAGGACGCCCTGCCCGACACCCTCCCGTACGTCACCGGGGCGATCGGACTGCTGGGCACCCGGCCGTCCTACGAGATGATGCGGGACTGCGACACCCTGCTCGTGGTCGGCTCCAGCTTCCCCTACAGCCAGTTCCTGCCGGAGTTCGGCCAGGCCCGGGCGGTCCAGATCGACATCGAGCCCGCGCTGGTGGGCCTGCGCTACCCGTTCGAACTGAACCTCGTCGGTGACGCCGCCGAAACGCTGCGGCGTCTCGTGCCGCTGCTGAAGACCCGCACGGACGGGGCCTGGCGCGACACCATCCAGCAGGGGAAGGAACGCTGGTGGGAGGTGATGCAGCGGCGGGCCGAGGTACCGGCCGACCCGGTCAATCCCGAGTACGTGGTGCACGCGCTGGACGAACTGCTGCCGGCCGACGCCCTCGTCACGGCGGACTCCGGCTCGGCGGCCAACTGGTACGCACGCCACCTGCGGATGCGCGAGGGCATGCGGGGCTCCCTGTCGGGCACCCTCGCGACCATGGGCTCCGCCGTGCCGTACGCGATCGGTGCCAAGTTCGCCCACCCCGGCCGCCCGGCCGTCGCGCTCGTCGGCGACGGCGCGATGCAGATGAACGGCCTGGCGGAACTCCTGACGGCGGCGAAGTACTACGGCGAGTGGTCCGACCCCCGCCTGGTCGTCGCGGTGCTGAACAACCAGGACCTCAACCAGGTCACGTGGGAGATGCGCGCCCTGCAGGGCGCCCCGCAGTTCGAACCCTCGCAGGCCCTCCCGGACGTGCTCTACGCCGATGTGGCCGAGTTGTTCGGCCTGCGCGGCGAGCGCGTGGAGAAGCCGGCGGACGTGCCGGCGGCCTGGCGGCGGGCGCTCGCCGCGGACCGGCCGTACGTCATCGACTTCCGGACGGACCCCGCGGTCCCGCCGATCCCGCCGCATGCGACGTGGGACCAGGTCAAGGCCGCTGCCGGGGCGATGCTGCGCGGGGACAGCGACCGCGGGGCCGTCGTACGCCAAGGCGTGAAGGCGAAGCTTCAGGAGTTCCTGCCGGGCGGTGGCGCGCAGGCCTGAGCCGGGGCCGCAGGTCGACCGGCCGCTCGGGCATCGTCCCCGCACCCGTGGGAAGGTACGGAGAAGAACACCGGCCGGCGCGTCGTGCGAAGGGGTGTGCCATGGAAACCAGAGCTTCGGCGTCACCTGTCCCGAGCAGCGGCGCCCCCACGCCCGACGGAGCCGCCGTCCCGCAGGCAGTCGGCATGATCATGGCGACGACACCCTGTACCGCCCGCGAGGCCGAGCGCGTCCTGGCCACGGCGGCGGAGCGGGCCGGGACCACCGTCGCGACGCTGGCCGCGGCGGTGGTCGCCGAGAGGCGGGGACGTCCCCTGCCCGCCCCCGTGGATCGGGCCCTGGCCCAGGCCACGCGGGCGGCACGCCGCAGTGCGAGGACGCCGTCCGGCCGGGAGGGCCCGCGGCTCATGCCGACCGCCTCGGAAGCGGAGAAGGTCCTCGGGGAGTTCTTCGACGCCCGTGTGCGCCTGCTCGCCGCCCCCGCCGACGACGCGGCGCGACGCGCCCTGGAGGACACCGTGTACACCCTGTGCGTGCTCATGGCGGAGCCCACCGCCTACGGCGCGGTCGTCGCGGCCGTCCAGTACACGGACGGCGGCTGAGGCAGGCATCAGGGGCCGGACCGACCGCCGAGATGTTTGTCCCGCCACGACAGGGGCACGCGCCGACCGGGGCTCCCGTCCCGCCCCCAGGGAGGCACGAGATCCATGACGTCATTCGGCTACTTCCTGGCCTGCGAGGAATTCACCCCCGGCCAGCTGTTGGACCAGGCCCGCCGGGCATCGGACGCCGGCTTCACCCGGCTGGCCATCTCCGACCACTTCCATCCCTGGAACGACGCGCAGGGCAACAGTCCGCTGGTCTGGTCGATGATCGGAGCCCTGTCCCAGACCACGGACCTGCCGGTGACCACCTTCGTCACCTGCCCCACGATGCGCCTGCACCCGGCCATCACGGCCCAGGCCGCCGCCACGTCGAGCCGGCTGCTGGAGGGACGTTTCGCCCTGGGCGTGGGTACCGGCGAGGCGCTCAACGAGCACGTACTCGGCGACCGCTGGCCCTCCTTCGACGAGCGCGCCGACATGCTGGAGGAAGCGGTCGAGGTGATGCGCAAGCTCTTCACGGGCCGCCAGATCAGCCACCGCGGCGCGCACTACACGGTCGACAACGCCCGCCTCTACACGGCGCCGCACGGCCGGCTGCCCGTGTACGTCTCCGGCTTCGGCCCGAAGGCCGCGGAGCTCGCCGGCCGCATCGGCGACGGGTTCGTCACCATGGGCCCCGACCAGGAGGCCATCGGCCGCTTCCGGGAGGCCGGCGGCGGTGGGAAACCGGTGATCGGCGGCCTGAAGGTGTGCTGGGACACCGACCGGGAGAGGGCCGTGGACACCGCGCACCGGCTGTGGCCGACGGAGCACCTCCCCGGTGAGCTGGCCCAGATCCTCCCGACCCCGGCCCACTTCGAACAGGCGAGCCGACTCGTCAGGCGCGAGCAGGTGTCGGAGAACGTCCCCTGCGGCGACGACGTCGAGGAGCACGTGGCCGCCGTGCGGGCCTACGTGGACGCGGGCTTCGAGGAGCTGTACGTGGGGCAGATGGGACCCGGTCAGGAGGCCTTCTTCGCCGCCTACCGCGAGAAGGTGCTGCCCGCCCTCGGCGGCTGACCGGCCACGCCCGGTGCCGTGCCGCTCGGGGTCACGGCGGTGACGACGCCCGCGCCGGCCCGGGTCCGGGCCGCCCGGGCGCCGGCTGCGCGACCGGATGCGGCGGCGTCCCCGAGGGTACGGCGGAGGGGCCGTGTCGGATCGGTGCCCCCGCCGGGCACGCCGAACGAGGGGCCGAGGGTGTCGACGAGGTCGAGGAGGCGGCGGGGCTGCCGTTGCCAGTTGTACGCGAAGAACGCGATTCCGCGGCCTTGGAGCCGCCGGGCGAGGTCCAGGAGGGCGTGCAGGCCGGTGACGTCGCAGAAGGTGAGGCGGGCCATGTCGCAGACCAGGACAGCCACCGACTCGTCCGGGGCCGCCTTGACGTCGTCCAGAGCGCGCCGGGTGTCGAAATCGAGTTCGCCTCCCAGGGCCACGTGAACAGTCGGCCCGTAGCGCTGCACCGTGACCTGGAAGTCCTCGTCCATGGTGGCGTATCACCTCGCCCCCAGCGGGCGCCCGTTCCACGACCCCCACCCCGGGCGACGGGTGGCTTGAACAGATAATCCACACCATTGTAAGCCCGTGGTTACCGGCCCCTCCGGTGCGTCGTACGAACTGCTCGGCGACATCGGCAGGGCGCAGTGCTCCTCACGCGCGGCCCGTGCGCAAGAGGTCCAGGACCGCCCGCTCCACGACGCCGTGGGTGGCCGGCCGGCCGAAGAGGCCGTCCTCGCCCAGCTCGCCCAGGGAGGCGGCGATGGTCTCTCCGTCCTCGTAGAGCTCGATGACCCGGGGATCGATGTAGGACGCCCGGCAGACGGCGGGCGTGTTGCCCAGGTACTCGCTCACCTCGCGCACGGCGCGCGCCACGACCTGGCCGCGCCGGGCGCGGGAGGCGTCGGAGGTGGTCTCGGAGACCGCCAGGGCGACCGCGGCCAGGACGGTGGCGTACCAGGTCCTGAAGTCCTTCGCCGTGAGGTCCTGCCCCGCACGTTCCCGCAGGTAGGCGTTCAGGTCCTCGGCGTGGACCTCGTGCCAGGCCCCCCGTTCCCAGTACGCGAACAGGCGCGGGCCGGGCTCCTTGCGCCGGAGCAGCGCCCGGACGACGGCGTGGGCCTGGTCGTCCACGAGTGCGCGGGTGACCGTCCGGCCCGATTTGGCCGGGAAGTGCAGGCGGATCTCGCCGCCGCGGCAGGCGGCGTGGTCCCGCAGGAGCGTGGTGAGTCCGAAGCTCCCGTTCTCCCGGGCGTAGCGCTCCCCGCCGATCCGCAGGAACCCGAGGTCGAGCAGCCGGGTCATGCAGGCGAGGACCCGGACCTGGGACAGTCCGCGCCCGGTGAGGTCGTTCGTGACGTGCTTGCGCAGCCGGGGCAGTGCGCGGGCCGCGCGCTGGACGTGCTCGTGCTTGGCGGCGTCCTGCTGCTCGCGGAAGCGGGGGTGGTAGAGGTACTGGCGCCGGCCCGCCGCATCCGTGCCGATGGCCTGGATGTGTCCGTTGGGCCGCGGGCAGATCCAGACGTCCTGCCAGGCGGGCGGGATCACGAGCGCGCGGACCCGTTCCCGGTCCGCCTCCGGCAGGGGCCGACCGTGGGTGTCCAGGTAGCGGAAGCCCCGGCCGTGGCGTACCCGGCGCCATCCGGCCGCGTGGGGATCACTCGTCCGCAGCCGCACGGCAGCCGTCAGTCCGTGTCGGGGTGGGCCTGGGTGCGCAGGGTCCACGCCTGTCCCGAGCAGTCATAGGGAAGGGGCGGGAACCGGTGGCCGCGGACATCGGTGCTCTTGCTCCACAGGTGTTCCTGGCCGCAGTCACAGGCGTAGATGCCGCTCTGCGGCACGATCTCGCCGGGTTTCCACTGATCTGTGCCGTTCATGCCCGGCACCTACCCGCGGGGCGCGGCGACACGCAGGGCGGGCCTGGCTCAGCTCGCGGCGGCCGGGCCGCCCGAGTACAGGGGCACTTCCTCGGCCGCCACGTCCAGGCGCAGCCGCTTGAACCGGACCGGATGCCGGTGGACGCCGCCCCGGTCCACTGCGGTGTCGGCGCTGATCTCCGCGACCAGCTCGGGATGGACCAGGGTGACGTGCAGGGCCTCCCGGCTGCCCCAGGCCGAGGTGAACCGCATGCCCGTCCACGGGTGCGCCGGGTCGGCCGGTCTGAGGTTTCCTGCGACCAGCCGGGCGGCTTCGGGGCGCAGGGGGGCGGTCCGGCCGATGGGGCGGAGTTCTCCCCGGGGGTCGCGGCGGCCCAGGAGGAGGAGCTGCGGCCGCACCGTGGTGCCGGTGATCGCGCCGATGATCGCCTCGGTGGTGTCCCGGCGCCTGAGTTTGTACCAGCCCCTGTGCCCGGGGCGGTAGGGCTGGTTCATGGCTTTGACCACGATGCCTTCGATCCCGGGGATCTCGGTCCGGGACTCCAGCCATCGCTCCGCCTTGACCAGGTCCGTCGTCATCGGGCACAGGGTCCAGGGGGCGGAGAGCCTGCGCTCGGTGAACAGGGCTTCCAGCCGCAGGCGGCGCCGCCGGTAGGGGTGGTGCAGCAGCTCGATCCCGTCCTGCTGGAGGATGTCGAAAGCGATGAAGTAGGCGGGCAGCGCTGCGGCCAGCTTGCTCGCCGCGCGGCCGCGGTCGGCGGTGCGGCGCTGGAGTCCCTCGAAGGTCAGCCGGCCCTCCTTGGCGTCCCAGACGACGAGCTCCCCGTCGAGGACCAGGCCGTCCGGCAGGTGCCCGGCGGCGGCGACGAGGTCGGGGAACCGGTCCTGGATGTGCTGCCCGCGTCTGGTCTGCACCAGCAGCCGGCCCCCCTCACCGGTGGGGGTGAACAGCAGCGCACGGTAGCCGTCGAACTTTTGCTCGAAGGCGAGCTCGCCGAGCACACCGGGGCCGGGAACCGCCTCCACGGCCTGCGCGAGCATCGGCTCGACCGGCGGTTTCAAGGTCACCGCGGCCCTCCCTTCGCGCTGTCAGGCGGGGCGCGGGCGTGCTCACCGGCGACGCGCGGGCGCTGCGCCGTCAGGTCGCGGCCTCGCCGCGCGGGCTCTGCTCCTCAGGGGCCGGGGCGTCCGGCCCGCGGCGCTCCCGCTGCTCGCTGCTGCGCGGGCGGGGCGACCGGTCGCCTTCCGTGCGCACCGGGTTGAGGCCGGCGCGGCGCGTCTGTTCCTTCTCCTGGCGGTTCTGTTCCGGTTCCGAGCGCTTGCTCTGCTCGCGGCCCATGACAGTGCCTCCTGAATGAGGTTTCTGTGCCTATTCTCCCCAGCGGCGGAGAGCCGCATTCGCGGCGGGGCGGGTAGCCGTCAGGCCGCGACGCCCACCGCCACCGGGGCGGCCGGGCGCGGCACGGCGGATTCCGTCGTCACGACGGGCGGCGTCGCGCGTCGGGGCCCGCGGCCCTTGAGCAGGTAGCCGGAGGCGACGGCGGCCGCCACGATCAGGCCGCCGGCCACCAGGGTGGCCCGCACGCCCGCCAGCTCCATCAGCAGGCCGAGCGTGGGCGGGGCCGCGAGGCTCCAGACCGTGCGGATGCTGGACCACGCTCCCAGGACACGGCCGCGCATCCGGGCCGGGGGGTCGGTCTGCAGGACGGTGGACTGCGCCGTGTCCGCCACCGACTCGGCAACGGCCATGGGCAGGACGAGCACCATCAGCATGGCGAGGGACGGGGACAGGCCCGCCATGGCCTGGAGCAGCCCGCCCGCAGCCGTCAGCACACCCACCAGCCGGACGCCGGGGTTGCGCAGCCTGGCTCCGAGGACGGCGCCGAGCAGTCCGCCCACGGCCAGGACGGTGGACACCTTGCTGAAGGACCCGGCGTCGCCCGCGAGGGGGCCGACGACGAGCACGACCAGGGTCAGGGAGTAGTTCCGGCCGAAGAGCGCGCTCACCGCGTTCATGACGGCGAGCGCCACCAGGCGGGGGCGGCTCATGAAGTAGGCCAGCCCCTGGCGGGCACTGAACGTCTCGGTGGCCGCCGGCGCCGGAGCCGCCGTGGGCACCGCCGCCGGTCGGACCGGCCGGAGGAAGGGGATGACGCTGGCCACGAACAGGAACGACAGGCCGTTCGCCACGTAGGCCGACGCCGTGCCCATGAGCCCGACGGCCAGGCCGGCGAGCGCGGCGCCCATGAGCCTGCCGGCGCTGTGGACGAGCGAGCCCACGCCGATGGACGAGGGCACGTCCTCCACCCGTACGAGGTCGTTGCCCAAGAGCGCGCACGCCGGCCCGTCGATGGTGGCGATGAGACCGGTGACGGCCGCGAGGCCCATCAGGACCGGCAGGTTCAGCATGTCCAGACCGACCAGGACGGCGGTCACCAGGGCCACGGCTCCCAGCACGGCCTGGCTCACGGCCGCGGTCAGCTTGCGGGGCCAGCGGTCGACCGCCGCGCCTCCGAGCAGGCCGAACAGCAGACCTGGAGCGGCCTGCACCGAGACGGACAGTCCCGTGGCGGCGGCGGATCCGGTGATCTGGAGGACCAGCAGGTTCTGGACGGTCAACTGCATCCACGTGCCGGCGTTGGACACCAAGCTGGCGGCCGCCCACCACCGCATGCTGCGGTAGCGCAGGCAGCGCCACGGCGAGCGGTCGGCGGGGACGCGGGGCGGGGCGGACGGCGAAGCCGTGGCGCAGGACGCGGCGGAAGACGTGGAGGAGGACATGGAGGAAGGCGTGGAGGACATGGAGGAAGACCTGGCAGACACAGGAGCGGCACTCTGGAACGGCCGCTGGTGCGGCTGGCGGCAGGGATCGGCGGGCAGCGTCGCGCCCCGGCGGCGCAGGGCCCGGAGGTGCTGTGCGGCGGACGGCGGAAAGCTCGCCGGAACCATGGTGGCAGACCCTTCCGGCCCCTCCCGGCCGTAGGCGGGCCGCCGGGCCGGCGGCGGGGCCAGCTGCCGGGTATCCAGGGCCAGTTGGGTGCGGGCGTGTGGTTGCTCACACGGCGCAGGAACGGCCGCTCGGCGCCATGTGATCACCGGCCGTCCCGGCCGGTGCGTGCGGGGCGCGGTGGCGGAGGGCACGCGCAGCTGCTCGCGGCACAGGTGCACCTCGTCCGGCGCGGGCGGCCGCCACGACGCGGGCGTCCCACCGGCCGGCGCCCGGCCGTGGACGATCACTCGGCGGAGGGTTGCCCCGGGCACCGGAAGGCTCGGCGGAGCGGAAGCCGCAGGGCGTGCCCGGCACACGCGCCCTCACCCGTCCGGACGCACACGACCGGCCGGGGCTGTCCGCCGTCTCCGCGACACTCGGCGCGGTCCGGCCCGTCGGCCCCGAAGGCCGCTGCCACAGTGTGACCGTGCCGTCTCCAGCGGGCCGTCCGGCCTGTTCCTCCCCCCATGGGGCGGCGCGGAAGGAGAGTGGGGAAGTGACCGGAGCACAGGTCGAACTGAACGGCAAGCAAGCGCTGGTGACGGGCGGCGCACGCGGACTGGGTGCGGCCATCTCACGACGGCTGGCCGCGGCGGGCGCCACCGTCCTGGTGGCGGACGTACGCAAGGACCTGGCGCAGGAGTTGTGCGCGGACCTGCTGGTGGCCGGCGGCCAGGCGCGTTTCGTGGAGCTGGACGTGTGTGACGCCCAAGCGGTCGCGGCCGTTTTCCGGGACGTGGAGGAGGACGGCCAGGCGGTCGACATCCTGGTCAACAACGCCGCGGTGGACGTGTCCAAGGCCGTCGAACAGCTGTCGGCGGAGGAGGTCACGCGGGTGGTCACGACCAACCTGCTGGGGCCGATGTACCTCTGCCTGGAGTCCTACCGGCGCATGGTCGCCCGGGGCGGGGGCCACATCGTCAACATCCTGTCCACCGCCGCCAACCGCACGTGGACCGAGGCCGGCCCTTACGCCGCCAGCAAGACGGGCCTGCGCGCCTTCACCCACACCCTGTTCAAGGAGGCGCAGCGGGACTGCTCCGGCATCGGGATCACCGGCATCATCGCGGGCGGCATGGAGACCGGCTTCATCCTGGAGCGCTTCCCCGATGCCGACGTGTCGATGCTGCAGAGCCCGGACATCGTGGCCGACACCGTCATGTACGCGCTTTCGGTGCCCGTCGGGAGCGTGGTGCCCGAGCTCGTCGTCGTGCCGCGGTGCGAGCCCTCCTGGCCCTGACGCCGGGCGGGGGTTACGGAGCGCGACCACTCCAATGCGCGGTCGGCGTGCCGGACGCATCGGCCCCGTGCAGGCTGGGAACCTCTGGCGGCCCCAAACGCCGGCCGACGCGAACGGGCCGCTCAGCGCTCCACCGGAGTTCCGCGTCGCGCACTCCCCGTTCCCCCAGGAGATGACCATGGGTAGTTCCCCGGACCGACGCTGGGCGCATGCCGTCGTCACGGGCGGCGCCGGATTCGTCGGATCGCACCTCTGTTCCGCGCTCGTGGACCGCGGAACCGCCGTGACCTGCGTCGACGACTTCAGCACCGGCCGCCGTGCGAACGTGGAGCACCTCATGGGGCGCGCGGACTTCGCCCTGGTCGAGGCGAACGTGTCCGAAGGGTTCACGGTGGACCGTGAACCCGACCTCGTCCTGCACCTGGCCTCCCCCGCGTCCCCCGCCGACTACCTGCGGCTGCCGCTGCACACCCTGGACGCCGGCAGCCTCGGCGTCCGCAACGCCCTGCAACTGGCGCACCGCAGCGGTGCCCGCTTCGTCCTCGCCTCGACGTCCGAGGTGTACGGCGACCCCCGGGAACACCCCCAGAACGAGCGGTACTGGGGGCATGTGAACCCGGTCGGCCCGCGCAGCGTCTACGACGAGGCGAAGCGTTTCGGTGAGGCCCTGGCCACGGCGCACGCGTCGGTCCTGGGCACGGACGTCGCCATCGTCCGGCTGTTCAACACCTACGGCCCCCGCATGCGGGGTTACGACGGGCGCGCCGTCCCGACGTTCATCCGGCAGGCGCTCAGCGGCGCGCCCCTCACCGTCACCGGTGACGGCCTGCAGACGCGCTCGCTGTGCTACGTCGACGACACCGTCTCCGGGATCCTCGCGACGGCGGCCCACGGCATGAGCGGTCCGGTGAACATCGGCAACCCGGTCGAGATCACCATGCTCGAACTCGCCCGTTACATCCGCCACCTGACCGGCTCCCCCTCGGAGATCGCGTTCATCGAGCGGCCCACCGACGATCCCGCCGTGCGCTGCCCGGACATCACGCTGGCGCGCGACAAACTCCAATGGGAGCCGGCGGTGACGGCCGAGGAAGGGCTGCGCCGCACGATCGAATGGTTCCGCGCCCATATCGACGACTGACCGGCAGGCGCTCCCGGAGGCCGCACGCCCTGTCGGGGCGGGCGGCGTCCGGTGCCCGACCGGGTGCCCGATCCCGTCCGCCGAAAGGCTCGTACCGACATGCGTGTTCTCGGCATCAATGCGCTCTTCCACGACCCCTCCGCCGCCCTCGTCATCGATGGCAGGACCGTGGCCGCTACGGAGGAGGAACGTTTCTCCCGCCGCAAGCACGGCAAACGGCCCGTCCCGTTCTCCGCCTGGGAACTGCCTGAACAGGCAGCGGCCTGGTGTCTGCGGTACGCCGGGCTGCGCCCCGGCGACCTCGACGCGGTCGCGTACGCGTACGATCCCGCGCTCGCCCTGCCCGCGTCGGACATGGGGCTGGACGATCCCTGGGACCACCTGCGGCAGACCTATGCGCGCGAGGCGCCCGGATTCCTGGCGACGGCCCTTCCCGGCCTCGATCCGGCGCTGGTGCGCTTCGTACCCCACCACATGTCCCACGCCGCCTCCGGCGCCTTCGCCGCCGACCGGGCCGAGCGCAGTTCCGTCCTGGTCCTGGACGGACGCGGGGAACGGGGCTCCCACCTGGCGGCGACCCGCAGGGGCAACCGGCTGGAACCGCTGCACGCGCAGGAGCTGCCGCACTCCCTGGGTCTGGTGTACGAGGAACTGACCGACCACCTCGGCTTCCTCCGGTCCAGCGACGAGTTCAAGGTGATGGCCCTGGCCTCGCACGGCCGGCCCCGGATGCTCGCCGCGCTGCGCCGCCACGTCTTCCCCACCGGCGACGGCGGATTCCACGCCTCGGGCGTCCCCTGGCACGAGCTGTGCCCACGGCGCCGCCCGGACGAGCCGTGGACGCAGGAGCACGCCGACACGGCGGCCAGCGCACAGGCGGTCCTGGAGGAGACCCTCCTCGACCTGGCGCGGTGGCTGCACGGGCACACGCACGACGACGTGCTCACCCTGGCCGGCGGGGTCGCGCTGAACTGCGTCGCCAACGCGCGGATCGCGCGGGAAGGCCCCTTCTCCCGGGTCTGGGTCCAGCCGGCCGCCGGCGACGCCGGTACGGCTCTGGGGGCGGCGCTGCTGGTGGCCGCCACGGAGGGCGACGCCGTGGAGCCCATGGCGGGCGCCGACCTCGGCCGGGACTGGTCCGACGCGGAGCTCGCCGGATGGCTGAAAACGGCGGGCGTGCCCTTCGAACGGCCCGCGGACATCGCGGCGACGGTGGCCGAGGCGCTGGCGGACAACGCCATCGTGGCCTGGTTCCAGGGCCGTTCGGAGTTCGGCCCGCGGGCTCTGGGGCACCGCTCCCTGCTGGCGCACCCCGGCCACGCCGGGAACCTGGAGCGGCTCAACGACGTCAAGGGCCGCGAGCAGTTCCGCCCGGTGGCGCCCATGGTCCTGGAGGACCGCGCCGCCGAGATCTTCGACGGGCCGCTGCCCAGCCCGTACATGCTGTTCGTCCACGAGGTCGCCGCGCCGTGGCGTGAGCGCATCCCGGCGGTCGTCCACGTGGACGGTACGGCACGCATCCAGACGGTCAGCTCCGCGCGCGAGCCGCTGGTGGCCCGGATGCTGACCGAGTTCGAGCGGCGCACCGGACTGCCCGTGGTCGTCAACACCAGCCTCAACACGGCCGGCCGGCCGATGGTGGACGATCCCCGGGACGCCCTGGAGTGCTTCGGTTCCTCGCCGGTCGACCTGCTCGCCATCGGGCCGTACGCGGTCCGGCGCGGAGGCTTCTTCGGCGCGGGAGAAGGCGCATGAACACGATGACGCGGTTCTCGTCGGCCCCGCCCTACGCGGTGGTCGTGCCCACGGTGGGGCGGCCGAGCCTCGGCGTCTGTCTGGAGGCCCTGGCCGCCGCGACGGCCGCCGGTCCCCGCCCCGACCGGGTGGTGATCGTGCACGACCGGCCGGCCCCCGACGGAACCGTGCCGGCCGTGGAGGTGCCCGAACAGCTGCGTGCGGTCACGGTCGTCGTGCCGGGGGCGGGGCGCGGGCCGGCCGCGGCCCGCAACGCCGGGATCCGTGAGGCCGGCCAGGCACCGTGGATCGTCTTCCTCGACGACGACGTGGTGCCCGGGCCGGAGTGGGGCCGGGAGCTGGCCCGGGACCTGGCGTCGGCCTCCCGTGACACCGCCGCGGTCACCGCCCGCATCGACGTGCCGCTGCCCGTCCGCCGGCGCCCCACGGACTGGGAGCGCAATACGGCGGGCCTGGCGACAGCACGGTGGATCACCGCCGACATGGCCTTCCGGCGTACGGCCCTCGAGGCGTCCGGCGGCTTCGACGAACGCTTCCGGCGCGCCTTCCGGGAGGACGCCGACCTGGCCCTGCGCCTGCTGGACGGCGGCTGGACGCTGGCCTCCGGAACCCGGCGGACCACCCACCCCGTACGGCCCGCCGACCGGTGGATCTCCGTACGCCTTCAGCAGGGCAACGCCGACGACGTCCTGATGACCAGGCTGCACGGGCGCGACTGGTGGCACCGGGCCGGCGCCCCCCGGGGCCGGCTGCCGCGCCACCTGGCGGTGAGCGCGGCGGCGGGCATGGCGGTGGGCTGCGCCCTGTCCCGCAAGGGGCGCGCCGCCGCGGTGTGCGGGGCCGCCTGGCTGGCCGGGACCGCGGAATTCGCGGCCGCGCGGATCGCCCCCGGTCCCCGCACCCGCTCCGAGGTCCTCACGATGGCGGTGACGAGCCTCCTCATCCCGCCGGCCGCAGTCTGGCACTGGCTGCGCGGGCACGTCGTGCACCGGGCCGTCCCGCCCCGAGCGGCGGCGCGCGGACCGGCGGCGGACGCGGCGGCGCTCAGGGTCGGACCCGGGTACGGAGAGGCCCCGCGCGCACAGGTGGGGTCGTGACGGGCAGCGGCACGCGGGGCGCCGCCGGCGGGCCCTGGCTGTGGGACGGTCCCGCGCCGGCCGGCGGCGGCCGCCGGAGTGCGGCTCCCGGCCTGCGGGACGGAGGTCCGGAGCGGCCGCTCCCGGACGCGGTCCTGTTCGACCGCGACGGGACGCTCGTCGTCGACGTGCCGTACAACGGGGACCCCGCCCGGGTGACGCCCATGCCGTCGGCCCGTGCCGCCGTGTCGGCCCTGCGGCGGCTGGGCGTCCCGCTGGGCGTGGTCAGCAACCAGTCGGGCGTGGCCCGCGGGCTGCTGACCCGGCACCAGGTGCAGGCGGTCCGGCGCCGCGTCGACGCGCTGTTCGGCCCGTTCGCGCTGTGGGCGGTGTGCCCGCACGGACCCGAGAGCGGCTGTGGCTGCCGCAAGCCCGCTCCGGGCCTGGTCACGGCGGCCTGCGAGCGGCTGGGCGCCTCGCCCGGGCGCACCGTGGTGATCGGCGACATCGGGTCGGACCTGGAAGCGGCCCGTTCGGCCGGCGCGCGCGGCGTGCTCGTCCCCACCCCTGCCACGCTTCCCGAGGAGGTCGCGGGCGCCGACGCGTGCGCGGCGGATCTGCTGGGCGCGGTCCGCATGGCCCTCGGCTCGGGGCCCGGCGTCTCCGGGGCCGTCGGCTCCGGGGCCGTCGGCTCCGGGCCCCCCGTCTCCGGGCCCGCCACCTGCGGGACCGTCGGCCACGGCCGGTCCGCGGGGCGGACCCGGTGAGCGCCCCGCGCACCCTGGTGGTGCGACTGGACAGCGCCGGCGACGTCCTGCTCAGCGGGCCGGCCGTACGAGCCGTGGCCGCCGGTTCCTCGTACACCACGCTGCTGTGCAGCTCGTCCGGGATCGCGGCCGCCCGGCTGCTGCCGGGCGTGGACCGGATCCTGGTGCACGATGCCGCCTGGGTCGGGCTGCGGCCCGCCCGGACCTCCCGCGAAGAATGCGACATGCTGGTGGACGCGCTGGCGGCGGAGCACTTCGACCGCGCCGTCATCCTGGTCTCCTACCACCAGAGCCCCCTGCCCGCCGCTCTGCTGCTCGCCATGGCGGGCGTGCCGTCCGTCGCGGCGGACTGCGAGGACTACCCGGGCTCCCTGCTGACGCTGCGCCACCACAGGCTGCCCGCACGCCACGAGACCGAGGCCGCCCTCGACCTGGTGCGGGACTTCGGCTTCGACCTGCCGGCCGGCGACGACGGCTCCCTGCGGGTCGACGCGCCGCCCGACACCACCCGGCTGACCGGTCCGGAGCCGTACGTGGTGCTGCATCCGGGAGCTGCCGTCGCGGCCCGCTCGTGGAGCCCGGACCGTGCGGCGCGCGCCTGTTCCGCCCTGCACGGTGCCGGGCACCGGGTCGTGGTCACGGGCAGCGACGCCGAGAAGGACCTGACCTCCCTGGTGGCCGGCCGCCACGCACTGGACCTGGGCGGGGTCACGAGGGACCTGCACGAACTGGCCGGCGTCCTCGCCGGCGCCCGCGCCGTGGTCACCGGCAACACCGGCCCGGCCCACCTCGCAGCCGCCGTCGGCACGCCGGTGGCCTGCCTCTTCGCTCCGGTGGTACCCGCCGAACGGTGGCGTCCGTACCGCGTGCCGCACGTCCTGCTCGGAGACCAGCACGCCCCCTGCGCCGGAACCAGGGCCCGTGACTGCCCGGTCGCGGGCCACCCCTGCCTCGACTCGGTGGCCGATGCCGACGTGCTCGCGGCCCTGGAGTCCCTGATCACGCAGGGCCGGCCGGCCGGTCGGCCCGGAAGCGAACGGCCACGGCCCGCGGAACCCCACGAGACCGAGCGAGGAGCAAGGGTATGAACATCCTGCTGTGGCACGTGCACGGTTCCTGGACCACGGCGTTCGTCCAGGGCCCCCACACCTACCTGGTCCCCGTTACGGCGGACCGGGGCCCGGACGGCCTCGGCCGGGCCCGGACCTTCGACTGGCCGGACTCGGTGCGCGAGGTCCCGGTGGACGAACTGCCGCACACCCCGGTGGACCTCGTCGTACTGCAGCGGCCGCACGAGTGGGAGCTCGCCGAGCGCTGGCTGGGCCGGCGGCCCGGCCGCGACGTGCCGGCGGTGTACCTGGAGCACAACGCGCCGGCGGGGGCGGTGCCGGACACCCGCCACCCGTTCGCCGACCGCCACGACATGACGCTCGTCCACGTGACGCACTTCAACCGCCTGTTCTGGGACAACGGCGGTACGCGCACCGTCGTGATCGAGCACGGCATCGTCGACCCCGGCCACCTGTACACCGGACGGCTCCCGCGGGCGGCGGTGGTCGTCAACGACCCGGTCCGGCGGGGCCGCTTCACCGGCACCGATCTGCTTCCGCAGCTGGCCGGAGCGACCCCGCTGGACGTGTTCGGCATGCGCACGGAGGGCCTGGCCGCGCACCTGGGCCTGCCTGCCGACCGCTGCCGCACCCAGGACCTCCCCCAGCGCGACCTGCACGCCGCGATGGCGGAACGCCGCCTCTACCTGCACCCGGTGCGCTGGACCTCGCTCGGCCTGTCGCTCCTGGAGGCCATGCACCTGGGCATGCCCGTCGTGACCCTCGCCACCACGGAGTCGGTGGAAGCCGTCCCCGCCGGGGCGGGCGTCCTCTCCACCCGGCCCGAGGAATTGGCGAGGGCGGCCCGCCACTACGTCAACGAGCCCGGGGCGGCCGCCGAGGACGGCGCCCGGGCCCGCCAGGCGGCCCTCGAACGGTACGGACTCAAACGCTTCCTGGACGACTGGGAACGCCTGTTCACGGAGGTGCGGTCATGACGGTTTCCAGCCGCTCGCGCGGATCCCGCCCGCTCTCGATCGCCCTGGTCTCCGAGCACGCCAGCCCCTTGGCGGCTCTCGGAGGGGTGGACGCGGGCGGCCAGAACGTGCACGTGGCCGCCCTCGCCGGCGCACTGGCGGACCGCGGACACCGCGTCACCGTGTACACCCGGCGGGACGGGCGGGAGCTGCCGGAGCGGATCCGCATGCGCCCGCGCGTGGAGGTCCACCACGTACCGGCCGGCCCTCCGGAGCCGATACCGAAGGACGAACTCCTCCCGCACATGCGGGACTTCGCCTACCACCTCGTCAACGAGTGGCAGACGGGGCCGCCGGACGTCGTGCACTCCCACTTCTGGATGTCGGGCGTGGCCTCGTTGCTCGCGGCACGGGAACACCGCCTGCCGCTCCTGCACACCTACCACGCCCTGGGCAGCGTCAAGAAGCGCCATCAGGGAAGCTCCGACACCAGTCCGGCCGCCCGGATCGCCCTGGAGCGGGAAGTCGGCCTCCGGTGCGACCGGGTCATCGCCACCTGCCGGGACGAAGTCTCCGAGCTCGACCTGATGGGCGTCTGCCCGGACAAGGCCGACGTCGTGCCGTGCGGGGTCGACCCGAAGCGCTTCCGGCCGCCGGACCCCGCCGCGGAGCACCGCCCCGGGCACCGTTACCGGCTGCTCCAACTGGGCCGGCTGGTCCCCCGCAAGGGCGCGGCCCTTTCCATCGCCGCGCTCGCGCACCTGCCGCAGGCCGAGCTGCTCGTCGCCGGCGGGCCGCCCGCGGACGGGATCGACCACGACCCGGAGGTCCGCCGCCTGCGCGGCATCGCCCGGGACGCCGGCGTGGACGACCGGGTGCGCTTCCTTGGCGCCGTCTCCGGCGAGCGGGTCCCCGGCCTGCTGGGCGGCTGCGACGTGGTGCTGTGCCCGGCCGACTACGAGCCGTTCGGGATCGTGCCGCTCGAAGCGATGGCCTGCGGCCGCCCCGTGGTCGCCAGCGCGGTCGGCGGTCAACTGGACACCGTGGCCGACGGCGAGACGGGTTTGCTGGTCCCGCCCGGTGACGTCGCCGCACTGGCCTCGGCCGTGGCCCTGCTGCTGGAGGACCCGGCGCGACGTCTCGCGTACGGGGAGGCCGGCCGCAGGAGGGTGCTGGACCGGTACGGCTGGGACCGTGTGGCCGCCGCCACCGAAGCCGTCTACCGGTCCGTGCTCACGGCCCGGTTCAGCGTCGCGGAGCCGGTGTGAACACCCCACCGCCGCCCCTGCCGTATGACTCCCCCGTCGCGAAGCCCGAAGGAGGTGCGGCCCGGCCGGCTCACCGCAGCGGCCGGGTCAACGCCATGAATCCGAACCTTTCCCACGGAACCGCGGAAGCGCACCGGCACTGCCAGTCACTCCAGGAGGCGCTCGACGCCCTGCGCCGCGACGGCCTGGACCGGATCACGCACTGGGGCACCCAGCTGGCGGCCGTCCTGGGCGACGGAGGGAGGCTCCTCGCCGCGGGCAACGGTGGCAGCGCGGCGCAGGCCCAGCACCTCACGGCGGAGCTCGTCGGCCGCTACCGGCAGGAACGCGCCGCGTACTCCGCGATCGCCCTCCACGCCGAGACGTCGAGCGTCACCGCGATCGGGAACGACTACGGCTTCGAGCACGTCTTCGCCCGCCAGGTCGCGGCACACGGGCGTGACGGCGACGTCCTGGTCCTGCTGTCCACCTCGGGGCGCAGTACGAACCTGCTGTCCGCCGCGATGACGGCACGCGCGAGCGGCGTACGGGTGTGGGCGCTGACCGGGGCCGCTCCGAACCCGCTCGCCGAGGCCGCCGACGATGCCCTGTGCATCGCGGCGGATTCGACGGCCACGGTGCAGGAGGCCCACCTCGTGGCCGTCCACCTGCTCTGTGAGTCCTTCGACGCGGCTCTCGTCCCGACACCGCCCCGCGGACGGAAGACCGCAGCGAAACCCGCCGTCGCCGTCGCCGAGGGGGGAGCATGAGCGAGCGCCTCCAGCCGTTGGTCGTCGTCGGCGACGTCCTCCTCGACCGGGACATCGACGGGGTCGCCGGCCGTCTCGCCCCCGACGCCCCCGCACCCGTCGTCGACGTCACCTCCGACCGCTCGCGTCCGGGCGGGGCCGGGCTCGCGGCGCTGCTCGCGGCCCGCACGGGCCGGGAGGTCACTCTGATCACCGCCCTCGGCGACGACGAAGCCAGCCGGCAGGTCCGGGACGCCCTGAGCGGCCGGCTGCGGCTGGTGGAGCTGCCCCTGCACGGGACGCTGCCGGTGAAGGCGCGGGTCATGGCCGACGGCAGGCCCCTCGTGCGCGTCGACCGGGGAGGCGGGACGGTGGGCCCGCCCCCCGGGGCGGCCCGGGAAGCGCTGGCGGCGGCGCGCGCCGTGCTGGTCGCGGACTACGGGCGCGGCACCGTGGAGGCGGTACGACCGCTCCTGGCCGGCATCGTGCGCCACGTACCGGTGGTGTGGGATCCGCACCCGCGCGGGGGCCCGCCCGTGCCGGGCAGCCGTCTCGTCACCCCGAACGCCGCGGAAGCGGCAGCCCTGGTTCCGGACGAGGGCGACTCGTGGGGTGCTCATGCGCGGCGCGGTTCCGCGCTGGCGCAGCGCTGGGAGGCGGCCGCGGTCGCCGTCACCCTCGGCGACCGCGGTGCTCTGCTCGTCCGTGCCCATGCGACGGCCCCCCTGCTGGTTCCGTCCCCGTACAGGGCGAAGGGCGACCCGTGCGGCGCCGGGGACTGCTTCGCCGCGCTGGCCGCCTGCGCGTTCGCGGACGGAGCGCTGCCGGAGGAGGCGGTGACGCGCGGCACGGCCGGGGCCGCCGCCTTCATCACGGCGGGCGGGGTCCGGGCGCACGCTCTGTGGAGGGATCCGCGTCCCGGTCCGGCCGCCGACACCGACACCGACACCGACACCGATGCCTTCGCCCTCGCCGACGCCGTACGGGCGCGGGGAGGAACCGTGGTGGCGACCGGCGGATGCTTCGACCTGCTGCACGCCGGCCACGTGGGTCTGCTGGACAGCGCGCGCAGCATCGGCGACTGCCTCATCGTGTGCGTGAACTCGGACGCGTCCCTGGCGCGGCTGAAGGGCCCGGGGCGTCCGCTCACCCCCTTGGAGGACCGCCTGCGGGTCCTGCTCGCCCTGGGCAGCGTCGACGCGGTCCTCTCCTTCGACGAGGACACCCCCGAAGCCCTCCTGCGGTCGCTGCGTCCGGACGTCTGGGTGAAGGGGGGCGACTACTCCTGCGAAGACCTTCCGGAGGCGGGCGTACTCGCGGCCTGGGGAGGCCAGGCCGTCGTCCTGCCGTACCTCGACGGGCGTTCCACCACCAGCCTCGCCCGGCGCGCCGCCCTCGCGTCGGCGGCGGTCCGCCCGCCGGCCGGCTGATGGGCGGCCGGGCGTCCGGTTCCCGCCGGCCCGTCGTGCTGGCGCTGCGCGCGCTGGGTCTGGGCGACCTGCTCGCCGCCGTGCCGGCGCTCCGCGCCCTGCGGCGGGCCTGGCCCGCCCACGAACTGGTGCTGGCCGCTCCCGCACGCCTGCGCACCGCCGCGCTGTTCACGGGCGCGGTGGACCGCCTGCTGCCCACCAGCGCTCCCGGCCGTGAGGTCCCTGCGACGCTGCCGTGGCGGGAACCGCCGCCCGAGGTCGCGGTGGACCTGCACGGGAACGGCCCTCCGAGCCGCCTGCTGCTGCGGGCCCTGCGGCCCGGACGGCTGCTGGCCTACCGGCATCCCGGCTGTCCGGACCCGCCCGGACCGCACTGGGACGAACAGGAGCACGAGCGGTCCCGCTGGTGCCGCCTGCTGGCCTGGTACGGACTCGACGCCGATCCGGGCGACCTGCACATCGCGGCGCCCGCGCTGCCCTCCCCCGCGCCGGGCGCCGTGCTCCTGCACCCCGGCGCCGACGCGGGTGCCCGGCGCTGGCCGGCCCGGAGGTTCGCCGAGGTGGCCCGCCGACTCGCCCGGGACGGAGCCCGCGTCCTGGTGACGGCGGGCCGCGGCGAGGGACGGTTGGCGTACGAGGTGGCCGGGCAGGCCGGTCTGCCGCCGGATGCGGTGATCGGCGGCGACCAGGACGTGCCCTTCGCCGAACTCGCCGCGCTCGTCGCCCAGGCACGCTGCCTCGTGGCGGGGGACACGGGGCTCGCCCACCTCGCCTCCGCACTGGGCACGCCGTCCGTCGTGCTCTTCGGCCCGGTCTCCCCCGCCCTGTGGGGCCCACCGCCCCAGGGCCCGCACCGCGCCCTCTGGCGGCTCCGCCCGGGCGAGGACCCCTTCCGGCCGGGTGATCCGCACGGCTCGGAGCCGGACGTCCGGCTGATGCGCATCACCGTGGACGAGGTGCTGGCGGCCGTTGCGGCACTGCCGGAACGCCGGCACGGTCCATGACGGACGGTCGGCTCATGACGCACGGCCGGTTTGTCGGTGTCCGTCCGGTGGAAGTACGCCAGACCGACGGCCACGCCCGCAGGGGCGAGTTCGGCGCGCAGGGCGTGTGTGACGCGGCGCCAGACGCCCGGAACTCGCGGGCCATGGCCGCTCCCACCCCCCGCGCCGCAGCCGTTGCCGCGACGGTACGGCCGTCCGGGGGTGACCGCACCGGCCGCCGCTCCGCCCGTCCGCGGGCAGCCCGGGCGCCCCAGGTATGGGCCATACGGTCCATCGAGCCGTTCACGCCGCCAGCCGCCTCCGTCGTCGCCGGCATCCGGTGGAGCCGGACCGCATGGAGCCGGCGTCCGTACGGTGCCGCTGCCCGGGGATGCGCGTCGGACCCCTGCCGCCCGGGCCACCCGCCCGCACCCGAGGCTGCGCCGTGAAGTTCACCCGCCTGCGCCGGAACCCGTCCCTGCTGCCGGTCACCGGGAACTCTCGTCCGCCCGCTGTGAGATGCGCGCGGATGCGGGTACGCGCACCATGACCGTGACAGAACCGCACGGAACCACACGGAACCGTGCGGAACCACATGGAAAGGATGTCACCATGCCCCGAGGATCCAGCCCCAAGCGCGAGCGCCAGTACGAGCACATCAAGGAGTCGGGCGAGAAGCGCGGCATGTCCGAGGACCGCGCCAAGGAAATGGCGTCCCGCACGGTGAACAAGGAGCGTGCCCGGTCGGGCGAGAGCAAGACCGCCAGTCGCAGCTCCACCCAGGGAAAGTCGGCCTCGCAACGCGGCGGCGAGAAGTCCCGCGGTGGGGGCGGCTCATCCGAACGCACCAAGGACGAGCTCTACCAGGAGGCGAAGAAGCGCGGCATCGAGGGCCGGTCGACCATGAACAAGCAACAGCTCAAGAACGCCCTCGGCCACTGACCCCCGGCGCCTGACCGTCGAATGGGCGCGCGGTCGCGGCCGTTACGCGTCCGCCCGTCGGAAGGATGACGCATGGCCATACGCCACAAGCTGATCCGACGCCCCTCACCCGGGGTCTGGGCCGTGCTCGCCGACCCGACTCGCTACGGGGAATGGGTCATGGGCCCGTCCACGTCCTCCTCTGTCGACCTGGACCGGCCCGCCGTCGGCTCGCGGCTGCGCTACACCATCCGGCCGGGCCCCTGGGCGGTGGACGGAGTCACCACCGTCCGGCACAGCGAGCCCGGCCGCGAGCGGGAGCCGGAGGCCGGGTTCCAGGGGCTGGGTACCGCGAGGATCTTCCTCCCGCCGCGGCACCGCGGCATGCCGGCCCGCCCGGCCGAGGTCCTCGAACAGCAGCACCGCGGGATGGCGCATGCCTGACGCGGTGGTGATCGGTGCGGGCCCCAACGGTCTCGTCGCGGCGAACGTGCTGGCGGATGCCGGGTGGAGCGTGGAGGTTCTGGAGGCGCAGGAGGAACCCGGCGGGGCCGTGCGCAGCGACCACGGGGTGCACCCCGATTACGTATCGGACCTCTTCAGCGCCTTCTACCCGCTGGCCGCCGCCTCCCCGGTCCTCGCCCGCCTCGACCTCGGCGCGGAAGGGCTGCGCTGGAGCCATGCCCCGTCCGTGCTGGCGCACCCGTTGCCGGACGGGCGCTGCGCCGTGCTGGAGCGGAGCGCGGAGGCGACCGCGGCCGGTCTGGCGGAGTTCGCCGCTGCCGACGCGGATGCCTGGCTGGGCCTGTTCGACGTGTGGAGCCGGGTCGGGCCCGATCTGGTCCAGGCCCTGTTCACCCCGTTCCCCCCGGTCAGGTCCGGACTGCGCCTTCTGGCGAGGCTGCGGGCGGCCGGCGGGCTGCGGCTGGCCCGGAACCTGGCACTGCCGGTGCGTCGGCTGGGCGAGGAGGAGTTCGCCGGGGAGGGCGGCCGGCTCCTGCTGGCGGGCAACGCGCTCCACGCCGACCTGGCCCCCGAGGCGGCGGGCAGCGGCGGGTTCGGCTGGCTGATGTCGATGCTCGGACAGAGCCACGGCTTCCCGGTTCCCGTCGGCGGGGCCGGCGCCCTGACCGCGGCCCTGGTCAAACGCCTCGAGCGGCGGGGCGGCGTACTGCGCTGCGGGGAGCGGGTCACGTCCGTCGCCGTCCGGGCCGGCAGGGCCGTGGGGATCGGGACCGCGGGCGGGGAGTCCGTCAGCGCGCGGCGGGCCGTACTGGCCGCCACGTCGGCGCCGGCCCTGTACCGGGACCTCGTCGGCGAGGAACACCTGCCGTCCCGCCTCCTGCGGGACCTGGAGCGCTTCCAGTGGGATTTCGCGACCTTCAAGGTCGACTGGGCGCTGACGGGGCCGGTGCCGTGGACCGCGCCGCAGGCCGCCGGCGCCGGTACGGTCCACCTCGCGGACGGCGTGGACGGCCTGACCCGGTTCGCCGCGCAGATCGCCGCGGGGCAGGTCCCCGACGAGCCGTTCACCCTCTTCGGCCAGATGACCACCGCGGATCCCAGCCGCTCCCCCGCGGGCACCGAATCGGCCTGGGCCTACACGCACCTCCCGCAGCACATCACCTCCGACGCGGGCCCCGACCGCATCACCGGCGTCTGGGACGTCCGGGAGCAGGAGGCGATGGCCGACCGCGTCGAAGCGCAGGTGGAACGGTACGCGCCCGGCTTCCGCGCTCTCGTCCGCGCCCGCCGGATCCTCTCCCCCACCACCCTCCAGGCCATGGACGAGAACCTGCGGCGCGGCGCCATCAACAACGGCACCACCGCCCTCCACCAGCAGGGGATCTTCCGCCCCACCCCCGGCACCGGCCGGCCCGAGACCCCCGTCAAGGGCCTGTACCTCGCCTCGGCGGCCGCCCATCCCGGAGGGGGCGTCCACGGCGCCCCCGGCGCCAATGCCGCCCGCGCCGCCCTCCGCGCCCACGGACTGCACACCCTCCTCCACCGCGCCCAACGCGTCTGAACGTCCGCACGCCACCTCCGAACGGCCCGACACCGGAGATCCACATGTCCCAGGAGCAACCCCCCGTCCCCGACCCGCAGACCCGCCATCCCCGCCCGCCGTTCCCCGACCAGCACCAGGACCACCCCGGCTCCACGGAGCACATGGAACCGCGACCGGACCACGGCGAAGACTCCTACCGCGGGCACGGCCTGCTCCTCGACAGGGCCGCGGTGGTCACGGGCGGTGATTCCGGCATCGGCAGGGCGGTGTGTCTCGCGTACGCCCGCGAGGGAGCGGACATCGTCTTCACCCACCTGCCCGAGGAGGCGGACGAAGCGGCCGAGACCGCTCGTCTCGTCCGCGAGGCGGGCCGCACCGCCGTTCCCGTGGAGTGCGACATCCGCGACGAAGCCCAGTGCGGAGCCTTGATCGACCGGTCCGTGGACGCGCTGGGGCGTGTGGACATCCTGGTCAACAACGCCGCGTACCAGATGGCCCAGCCGGACGGCATCGAGGCGATCACCACGGAGCAGTTCGACCGGGTGATGAAAACCAATCTGTACGGGATGTTCTGGCTCTCCCGCCGGGCCCTGTCCCACATGCCGCGCGGCGGGTGCGTCATCAACACCACCTCGGTCCAGGGCTACAAGCCGAGCCCCCCTCTCCTCGACTACGCCATGACGAAGGCGGCGATCATCTCCTTCACGCACGGTCTGGCGCAGATGGTGGCCGAACGGGGCATCCGGGTGAACGCGGTCGCCCCGGGGCCCGTGTGGACCCCGCTGATTCCCGCGACGATGCCCGACACCACGGAGTTCGGCGGGAAGTCCCCTCTCGGGCGTCCCGCCCAACCCGCCGAAATGGCCGTGCCCTATGTCTTCCTGGCCTCTCCGCAGGCGAGTTACATCACCGGAGAGGTCGTCAATGCCACGGGCGGCACCCCGCTTCCGTGAGCGGCGCGCTGCGGGCGCTACCTTCCGGCCGGCCCGTCGGTTTCGTGGTCCTGGGGCCTGATTCCGGTGAAGGCGCCGGCGTCCTTGCCGCCGCTGGGGCGCTGTGACCTGCCCTTGGGGCCCTTGTCGTGCAGTCCGTCTTCACCCTTCGCGGCCACTTCCTCGCCCCTGCGGCCGCTGGTCTTCGCGGGCCGGCCGTGAGGGTTTCCGGATTCCTCCTTCGACACCGTCCTGCCTGTTCCCTTGTCCGGGGCGTACTGGTCGGGGTGGAAGGAGCGGTGGGCACTGGGGTTGTCCTGTTGACGTGTTTCGTCGACGTCCGGTGACCAGCCGTGCTCGGCTCCCTCGTGTCGGCTCGCCTTGTGCGGCGCTTTGTCCTTGTGCGGCTCGCGGGTCATGATCCTTCTCCCGTTCCTCACGTGAGAATGCGCCTGCCGCCGCTCGCGAGCGGGAAGGCGGCGGAGCCGGGACCACGGCCGACGGCCTCGCGCCGGGCTCACCCGAGCGGGCCGAGCGCCGGCCGAGCCGTGAGCCGACGGCCGTGCGGCTCCGCATGAGGGCGCCTACCCGGCGATCCGGGACGGCACTCTCGCGCTCCCCGCCCGAGGCGGGTCACAGCCACTCGGGTGACCTTCGCGCGGCCCACGGCACTTGCACACCGCACGGCGGGCACGTCGGCGTGAGGATGCACGGGTCGAGCAGGCACGTCCCGCTGGCGTCCGACCAACGGTTGAGGAGAGAGAGTCCTGTGAGCAGCCCGCCCCCTCTTTCGGAAGGCTCCCTCGATGCCCTGCACCACCTGAGGGAGAAGCGGGAGGTCAACACCGTCATCCTGCGCTACGCGGACCCCGCGGACGTCCTGGTGCCGGAGCTCGAGGGCAACCTGACCCACGACGAGCTGCTGCAGAGCCTCCCCTCGGACGAGCCGCGGCTGGTCCTTCACGAGTTGTTCTTCGCCAGCCCGGACGGCACGCGCAGGAACGCGCAGCTGCTGATCTTCTGGATGCCGCCGGAGGCGGGTGACCAGGAGGAGCGGTACGCGGACGCCTACACCGCCCTGAAGGAGTACCTCCCCGAAGCCCATGTCCACCTCACCGCCCGGCGCACTGACCAGCTCGCCTACCACCGGCTCGTCGCCCTGGCCGGCTGACGGCCCCGCGATGCCCGCACGCGGGGCCTGCACTGGTCCAGCCGGGCGGCATCGCCCGTCTGGGCGGGCCGGGAGCGTCCTCCCTGGGTATGAGAAGCACGTCATCGTTTCGTTCGAGAATCCGGCGAGTTCGGAGGACATACATGGACGCGATCGTGCTCCTGCGCGAGGACCACAAGACGGTCGAGAAGCTCTTCAAGCAGTTCGAGAAGACCGGGGACGAGGACACGGACGAGCGTCGCCGGATCGCTGACCAGGTGATCGAGGAGCTCACCGTTCACGCCTGGATCGAGGAGCAGATCTTCTACCCGGCCGCGCGCGAGGCCGCGCCGGACACCACCGACCACATCCTGGAGAGCATCGAGGAGCACCATGCGGTCGTGTGGATGCTGTCCGAGGTCAAGAACATGGACGCGTCCGACGAACGGTTCAAGGCGAAGATGAGCGTGCTGATGGAAAACGTCCGCCACCACGTGGAGGAAGAGGAGAAGGACTGGTTCCCCGACGTCCGCAAGGCCATGGGCCGCAACCGCCTGACCGAGCTCGGCGAGCAGCTGGAAGCGGAGAAGCCGAAGGCCCCGCGGGACCCGCTGACGGTGCCCAGCGCCTCCGGCCGATGACGCCGATCGGCAGCCGGCCCCGCTCCCGGCCTCGCCCGACGGCCCGGAGGGCTGCGGCTTCGGGGGTGCTGTCCGTGCTGGTCGCGTCGCTCCTGACGGGCTGCGGGGCGCCCGCCGTGCGGGTGGACGGCGCCCGGGACACCGTGCGTGTCTTCGAGGGGGCGCTGGCCGCCCGCGACTATGCCGCAGCGTGCGATGTGCTGGCCCCTGAGACCCGCGCGCAGCTGCAGCAGGACGAGGAGCAGGCCTGCGCGCAGGCGCTGGCGAGCCAGGAGCTGCCGGTGTCCGCGGCCGTGGGGACGCCGGAGGTCTACGGGCGGCAGGCCCTGGTCCGTACCGGCGGGGAGACGCTGTTCCTGTCGCAGTTCAGGAGCGGATGGCGGGTGGTGGCGGCGGGGTGCAGCCCGCAGGCGGGCAAGCCCTACGAGTGCCGGGTGAAGGGGAGCTGAGATGCGGGCTCTGTTCGTTGCCTGTCTGGTCGTGATCGTGGGCGGGCTGGGGTACTTCATCGCGATCGGGGCGATGCACCGGTGAACCGGCAGGGGCAGAACCAGCGGCAGCAGGGAAGTTTCTGGAGGGACAACAGCCTCACCCTGGCCTTCGGAACCGGTTTCCTCCTCGTCCTGCTGGGACAGGCGCTGGCCGGGCACGCCGAGTTCAACGAGCAGCTCGCCGTCGACGGTCTCGAGCGGATCAGCCTCGGTCAGTACATGGCCTCGTCGGACTTCGCCGTGGACGTCACCGAGAACTGGCAGTCGGAGTTCCTGCAGTTCTTCCTCTTCATCTTCGGGACCGTGTGGCTGGTCCAGCGCGGGTCACCGGAATCCAAGGAAATCCACAAGATCGGTACGGAGTCCGACCGCGATCAGCGCGTGGGTGATCACGCCACGGCCTCCTCGCCGCGCTGGGCCGGCACGAAGGACTGGCGCCAGAGCGTGTACTCACGCTCACTGGGCCTGGTGATGGGAGGGCTGTTCCTGCTGTCCTGGGCCGCCCAGTCGATCACGGGTACGGCCGCGTACAACGAGCAGCAGCTGCGGCAACTCCAGGAACCGGTCGGGTGGGGTGAGTATCTGGCCTCGCCGGACTTCTGGAACAGGACCTTGCAGAACTGGCAGTCGGAACTCCTGGCGGTGGCCGCCATGGTCATCCTTTCCGTGTACCTGCGCCAGCGCGGCTCACCGGAGTCCAAACCGGTCGGCTCGGCCCACGGCGCCACCGGGGTCGAAGGCTGAGCCGGTCGCTGCCGGGACGCCCGCGTCCGGCGAGCGCCTTGCGGACGAGGAAGGCGGCGAACAGGCCGCTCAGGGCTCCCGCGGCGACGTCGGAGGGATAGTGCGCTCCGCTGTGCACCCTTTCGACCGCCACCAGGCAGACGGGAACGGCGCAGGCGGCTCCGGCCGACGGCCAGTCGGGCGTGACGGCGGCGGCGAAGGCGACGGCAGCGGCCGTGTGCCCGGAGGGGAAGGAGGAGCTGTCGGGCCGCTCCCGGACGTCGGGGTGGGGGATCCACTCCCTGGGTGGGCGGCGCCGCTCGACGAGGTTCTTCGCGATCCCGTTCGACAGCAGTTCCGCCATCAGCATGCTGCCGATTCCGGCCGTCGCCGCCCGGCGGCCCCGCAGACCGCCGCCGGCCGCCATGGCAAGCGCGGCCGCCCACCACAGCTTGGTGTGTTCGGCGGCATCCTCCACCTTGGGCAGCAGCTGCCTGGCACACCCGGAGCGCCAGCCTGCGATCTGGCGGGTCAGCCGGCCGTCGTGGCGGCGCAACGCGGCCAGCGGACCAGTGCCGTGCCGTTTCGCCCGGCCCCGGCTATGGCGTTGCGTACGCATCGCTCACTCCCTCCGGAGCCGGGCCCGCCGCCGCGTGCTCCCTGCCTTGCGACTGTCCACCCCGGCGCGACTCATGTTCACGGCGCCCCGCGATCGTCGCCCTTCCCGCTTTCCGCGCCCGAACCGGCAGGCCGGGCGGTCCGTAGGCCGGGAGAAGCGACGAGAGGCATCAAGGCGGGTCCTGCGGGGCAGTCGCGGGATATGAACGGACTTCCGGCCCCTGGACCCTCCTATTGGATGCAGACGGCCGCCTTGCCGTCCTTCGCCCCGCTCCGGGGGACCGCGGAGGCCGATGCGGCTGTCATCGGCGGCGGGATCGCCGGTCTCACCACGGCGTGGGAGCTCGCCCGCAGGGGGCTCGCGGTCATCGTGCTGGAAGCGGACCGGCTGGCGGGCGGCGTCACGGGCCACACGACGGGCAAGCTCACCGCCCTGCACACCGCCGTGTACGACACACTCCGGCGGGAACACGGGGAAGACGCAGCCCTCCGGTACGCCACGTCCCAGAGCGCCGCTCTGCGGCACGTCCTCGAGGTGTCCGGGGAACTCGGCATCGGCTGCGAACTGGAGAAGCGCCCCGCCTTCACCTACTGCGAACGGCCCGAGGGGGTCGACGGCTTGCGCGCGGAAGCCGACGCGGCGCGGGCAGGGGGCCTGAACGCTTCGTTCGTCACCGGGACCGGCCTGCCCTTCCCCGTCGCCGGCGCGGTCAGGGTGGAGGACCAGGCGCAGTTCCACCCCCTGAAGTACCTGCGGGGGCTCGCCGCCGACATCGCCGCGCGCGGCGGCCGGATCCACGAGGGCACGCGTGTGACCCGGCTCGACGACGGGGATCCGTGCCGGCTCACCACGGACTCCGGGGCGACGGTCTCGGCCCGGCACGTCGTCGTCGCCACCCATCACCCCGTGTTCGACAACGCTCTGCTGGCCACACGGCTCACCCAGCACCGCGACCTGGTGATCGCGGGCCCCCTGGCCGCTCGACAGGACCCCGAGGGCATGTACATCTCCACGGAGGGCGGCAAGCGGTCGGTCCGCACGTCGCCCCTGGCGGACGGCGGGCGGCTTCTCATCGTCGCCGGGGAGGCGTTCGCCCCGGGCACCGGCGAGGACACCGAGGCCGGGTACGCCCGGCTGCAGGCCTGGGCCCGGCAGCACTTCCCCGGTGTCACGATCAGCCACCGGTGGGCCGCCCAGGACAACAGCTCCACGGACACGCTGCCGCTCATCGGCCGCCTGCCGACGAAGGGCGAGAACGTCTACGTCGCCACCGGCTTCGCCGGCTGGGGCATGACGGGCGGGGTCGTGGCCGCCATGACCATCGCCGCCCTCGTCCGAGGTGAAGAAGAGCCCTGGGGCGGTCTCTACGACCCCGGCCGCATCGCCTCCCCCCTCCGATCGGCGCCGACGTACCTCAAGGCGCAATGGGACACGGGAAAGCACTTCGTCAAGGACCGCCTGGACACGCTCGGCGGTGGCAGCAACGGCCCGGTCGAGAGCCTGCGGCCGGGCGAAGGGACCGTGGTCCGTGCCGGTGGCACACCCTGCGCCGTCCACCGCGACGATGAGGGCCGCCTGCACGCCGTGTCCGCCGTCTGCACCCACATGGGGTGCGTGGTCGCGTTCAACAACGCGGAACGGACCTGGGAGTGCCCCTGCCACGGCTCCCGGTTCGCCATCGACGGCGAGATCCTCCAGGGACCGGCCCTGAGCCCCCTGGAACGCCGCGATCCCGGAGAACTCTGACCGGCGCCGACTTGTGAGCGCTAACAAACAGATCTCTCGAGGACCGAGCCCCATTTTCCCACCATGACGTGTGTTCAGCGCTGCATAATGTGAGCGCCAACATCGATTCTCCGCCGACGATCTGCCGATCGGTCCGACCTGTGGGCGGGCCGGGGACGGTTCGGTACCTTGAGGCAGGCCGCTCGATGAGGAAAGGAAGAGGGTTGACCCAGCTCCCAGACGTCCCGCGAGCGCCCACGATGACGGACGTCGCGCGCGTCGCCGGCGTGTCCCACCAGACCGTTTCACGGGTGCTCAGCGACCACCCCAACGTCAGCGCCAAGACCCGGGCCGCCGTGACCCAGGTCATCGAGCAGCTGGGGTACCGCCGCAACTCGGCAGCCCGGGCCCTGGCCACTCGCCGTACCCACACGCTGGGCGTCATCGCGGTGAACACCACGCTGCACGGGCCCGCCAGCACCGTGGCGGGAGTGGAGGAGGCGGCGCGGGACCGCGGCTACCTGACGTCCGCCGTCACGCTGCGGACCGCCACGCGGACGGCCCTCGCCGAAGCCATGCAGCACCTCGCCGGGTGGGGCGTGGAGGGGATCGTCGCCGTCACTCCCCAACGCGACGCGGTGCGGGCCCTGGCGGCACTGGAGGCACCGTGCCCGGTGGTCACCGTGGAAGGCGGCCACACCCTGGACCTGCCGGGGGTCTCGCTGGACCAGGACCTCGGCGCCCGCATGATCACGGAACACCTCCTCGCGTCGGGCCACGCCACCGTGTGGCACGTCGCGGGCCCTGCCGACTGGCTCGAGAGCGAGGCCCGCACCCAAGGGTGGGAGAACGCCCTGCGCGAGGCCGGCGCCGAGGTGCCGCCCCTGCTGCGCGGCGACTGGAGTCCGCTGTCGGGATACCAGGCCGGCCAGCAGCTCGCCGGCCGGGTCCGGGCGTCACGAGGACGGGAAGCGGGCCTCACCGCCGTGTTCGTCGCCAACGACCAGATGGCCCTCGGTGTCCTGCGGGCCTTGCGGGAGGCGGGCCTGCGCACGCCGGAGGACGTGGCGGTCGCCGGCTTCGACGACATCCCCGAGGCGGAGTTCTTCCCTCCCCCGCTGACGACCATCCGGCAGGACTTCGCCTCGCTCGGTCGCGACAGCATCGGACTGCTCCTGGACCACATCGAAGGCCGGACCGCCGAGGCGACGCACCTGGTGGTGGCCCCCGAGCTCATCGTGCGCGCCAGTACGGCCCGCAGGATCTCCCCCGCCGGGGGCTGATTCCCCCACCGCCCGGGGATCGCCACTCTCCCCTACCGGCCGCGGATACGGCCGTGCCGCCGCCCTTCCGCCCCGGGCGGTGGCCGCTCGACCGGGCGCGAGGGCGACGGGCGTGAGGGACCGTCGGGCGGTTCCGGGAGCCGTGAGTCAGTCGGCGGCGGGGCGGCGCCCGCTCATCAGACGTTGCAGCACGATGAACACGAGCAGCAGGGCGCCGATGACGATCCGGGTCCACCAGGAGCTGAGGGTGCCCTGGAAGTTGACGACCGTCTGGATCATGCCGAGAACGAGCACGCCGAGGGCGGTGCCCAGGACGAACCCGGAGCCGCCGGTCAGCAGCGTGCCGCCGATCACGGTGGCGGCGATCGCGTCGAGTTCCATGCCCATGGCGTGGAGGGCGTACCCGGAGAGCATGTAGAAGGTCAGCAGCAGGCCGCCGAGGGCCGAGCACAGGCCGCTGACGGCATACACGGCGATCTTGGTGGAGCCCACCGGAAGGCCCATCAGGCGTGCGGAGGACTCATTGCCGCCCAGCGCGTACACGTTGCGGCCGAAGCGGGTGTGGTGCAGCACGACGAAGGCGATCACCAGCACGGCCAGGGCGATGACCACCGGGATGGAGACGAACAGACCCCCCGGGCCGTACAGCCGGGTCTGCGCGATGGCCGCCGTGGTGGGGTCGCTGATCGTGATGGATTCCGTGCTGATCGTGTAGCAGAGCCCGCGCGCGAGGAACATGCCGGCGAGGGTGACGATGAACGGCTGGATCTCGAAGGTGTGGATGATCCAGCCCATGAGCGCCCCGCTCGCGGCGCCGACCAGCAGGACCAGGGGCATGACGGTGGCCAGGGGCCAGCCGTGCGACTCGACCAGCCAGGCGGTGAGCATGGTCGACAGGGCCACCATGGAACCGACGGACAGATCGATGCCGCCGGTGAGGATGACGAAGGTCGCCCCGACCGCGACGACCAGCAGGAATCCGTTGTCGATCAGCAGGTTGAGCACGACTTGCGTGGACAGGAAGCCCTCGTAGCGCACCGATCCGACGCTGAACATGACGACCAGCAGGACGGCCGTGACGATCAGCGGGATACGGGTGCGGGTGCGCGGGGACACGGTCGCGAAGGGGCGGGTGAGGTGCGCGCCGAGGCTCGCGATGCCGGTACTCATACGCGTACCTCCTGCTGCTGCGGGGCGGCGCCCGACGTGGTGTGGGATCGGGGAGTGGTCGTCCCGCGGCGGCCGAGGACCTTGGCCCGGAAGACCGGGGACTGCACGAGGCAGACGACGATGACGACGAACGCCTTGAAGACGAGGGTGGTCTCGGGCGGGACGCCGAGCGTGTAGACGGTGGTGGACAGGGTCTGGATGGTCAGGGCGCCCAGGACGGTGCCGCCGAGGGAGAAGCGTCCTCCGGTCAGGGCGGTGCCGCCGACGACGACGGCGAGGATCGCGTCGAGTTCGATCCACAGGCCGGCGTTGTTTCCGTCGGCGCTGGAGACGTTGGAGCTGATCATCAGTCCGGCGATGGCGGCGCACAGCGCGCTGAAGACGTAGACGAGGACGAGCAGACCGCCGGCGCGGATGCCGACCAGGCGGCTCGCGGCGGGGTTGCCGCCCACGGACTCGATCAGCATGCCGAGTGCGCTGCGGCGGGTGATGAAGGCGGTGAGCGCGACGAGGGCGGCTGCCAGGAGGACGGCGAACGGGAAGGTCAGCCAGTACCCGCCGCCGATCATCTTGTAGGGGGCGCTGGTCACCGTGATGATCTGGCCGTCGGTGATCAGCTGGGCGACGCCGCGGCCCGCGACCATGAGGATCAAGGTGGCCACGATGGGCTGCACGCCCAGCCCGGACACCAGGAAGCCGTTGGCGAGGCCCAGTACGAGGGCGACGCCGAGGGCGAGGGCGACGGCGGTGAGCATGGTGGCGACGCTGCCGGGACGTGCGGCGGTGGCGATGTGCCCGCAGGCGACGGCCCCGGCGATGGCGACGGTGGAACCCACCGAGAGGTCGATGCCGCGGGTGGCGATGACGAGGGTCATGCCGAGGGCCACCAGGGTGAGGGGCGCGCCGAACTGGAGGATGTCGATGAGGCTGCCGTAGAGGTGGCCGTCGCGTACACGGACGGAGAAGAAGTCGTGGTGGAACGCGAGGTTGCCGAGGAGCAGGGCGAGGAGGATGAGCGTCGGCCACAGCAGGCGGTGGCCGGCCAGCCGTTTCCCGATTCCGCCGACCGCCGTGGTCTTGGCAGGCTGGGGGGTCATGAGTCCGCTCCGGTGGCGATGGTGGTGAGGATGCGTTCGGGCGTGACGCTGTCGTCGTTCGTGAGGGTGGCCACCATGCGGTGGTCGCGGAGCACGGCGATGTGGTGGCTCAGGCGCAGGACCTCTTCGAGTTCCGCCGAGATGAACAGCACGGCGGTGCCTTCGCCCGCCAGACGGGCCACGAGTTTCTGGATCTCCGCCTTGGCCCCGATGTCGATGCCCCGGGTCGGTTCGTCGAGGATCAGGAGCCGGGGGTCGGTCAGCAGCCACCGCGCGAGGAGCACTTTCTGCTGGTTGCCTCCGCTGAGGTGGCGTACCTGCGCTTCGGGGTCGGCGGGGCGGATGTCCAGGGCCGCGATCCAGTGCCGTGCCAGTTCGTCCTGTCTCGTACGGGCCAGGGGCCTGGTCCAGCCGCGGGCGGCCTGCAGCGCGAGGATGATGTTCTCGCGCACCGTCAGCTCGCCGACCAGTCCTTCGGACTTGCGGTTCTCGGAGCAGAACGCGATGCCTCGGGCGATGGCGTGGCGGGGGGTGCGCAGGAGCACCTTCTCGCCCTCGATGCTCACCTCTCCGCCGTCCGCGCTGTCCGCGCCGAACAGGAGGCGCGCCACCTCGGTGCGGCCCGAGCCCAGGAGGCCGGCCAGTCCGATGACCTCTCCCGCATGGATGTCGAGGTCGTACGGTTCGATCGAGCCCGTGCGGGTCAGCTGCCGCGCCTGGAGGAACGGCTCGCTGGTGGCCCGTTCGGCCGCCGCCTCGTGGGCGCGGTCGGACAGCTGGTCGAGGGTGGCCAGTTCGCCGCCGATCATGCGCTGCACCAGCGTCACCGGAGTGAGTTCGCCGATGGGGTACTCGCCTTCCAGGCGGCCGTTGCGCAGGACGGTGACCCGGTCGCACAGATCGAATACCTGGTCGAGGAAGTGCGTGACGAACAGGATGGCCACACCGCGGTCCCGCAGGCGCCGTACCAGGGTGAAGAGCTGGGCCACCTCCTCACGGTCCAGGCTGGAGGTGGGTTCGTCCAGGACGAGCACCTTCGCCGAGACGTCCACCGCCCGGACGATGGCGACCAGTTGCTGCACCGCCAGGGAGTGCGAGCCGAGCAGACCGGTGACGTCGAGGTCGAGGTCCAGTTCCGTCAGCAGTTCCGCCGCGCGCCGGCGCATCGCGGACCAGTGGACGAGACCGAACCGGCGGGGTTCGCGCCCGATGAGGATGTTCTCGGCGACCGAGATGTTCGGGCAGAGGTTGACCTCCTGGTAGACGGTGCTGATTCCGGCCTGCTGTGCCTGGAGGGGATCCGCGAACGCGTGGGGCCGGCCGTCGACGAGGATGCTGCCGCCATCGGCGGGGTGGACACCGGTGAGCACCTTGATCAAGGTGGACTTGCCGGCGCCGTTCTCGCCCATCAGGGCGTGCACCTCACCGGGGAAGAGCCGCAGGGCGACTCCGTCGAGGGCGAGCACGCCCGGGAACTGCTTGCGGATGTCCCGGGCTTCCAGGACGGGCCGCGGGCCGTCGGCGTCCGCGGGCCGCGGGGTGGGTGGGGATGCCATCCGCCCTCCTCTCATGGGTGGGGTGGTGGAGCGGGCGCTGGAGGGTGAAGGAGGCACCGGGGTGCGCTGGGGCGGGTCGGGCAGGGCCGGGCCGGGCTGGGCTGGGCCGGGCCGGGCTGGGCTGGGCCGGACTGGGCTGGGCTGGGGCGGGCCTCCTCCGGCACCGCGAGCTGCTGCGTCAGTAGTTCCGGGAGGGCAGCGCGGCCGCGGCCTTGTCCTGCGTGAAGACGCCCTCCACGGTTTCGACGCGAGCCGGCACGGTCTCCCCCGCCGCGACCTTCTTGGTCAGCTCCATCAGCTGGTCGCCGAGCAGCGGGTTGCACTCCACCACGACGTTGATCTTGCCCTCGGTCATCGCGACGAAGGCGTCCTTGATTCCGTCCACGGAGATCACCTTGATGTCCGTCCCGGGCTTCTTGCCGGACTCCTCGATGGCCTGGATGGCGCCCAGGGCCATGTCGTCGTTGTGGGCGTAGAGGACGTCGATGTCCTTCTGGGACTTCAGGAACGCCTGCATGACCTCCTTGCCCTTGGCGCGGGTGAAGTCGCCCGACTGCGAGGCCACGATCTTGAACTTGTCGTCGGCGCGGATGACGTCGGCGAAGCCGGCCTTGCGGTCGTTGGCGGGTGCGGAGCCCGTGGTGCCCTGGAGCTCGACGATGTTGACCGGGCCCTGCTCGTTCGCGTACGCGCCGGTCAGCCACTCGCCCGCGGACTTGCCCTCCTTGACGAAGTCCGAGCCCAGGAAGGTCTTGTAGAGCGAGGTGTCCTTGGTGTCCACGGCGCGGTCCGTGAGGATGACCGGGATGCCCGCGTCCTTGGCCTCCTTCAGCACCGTGTCCCAGCCGGACTCCACGACCGGCGAGAAGGCGATGACGTCGACCTTCTGCTGGATGAAGTTGCGGATCGCCTTGATCTGGTTCTCCTGCTTCTGCTGCGCGTCGGAGAACTTCAGGGTGATCCCGGCCTTCTTCGCCGCCTCCTGAACGGACTTGGTGTTGGCGGTGCGCCAACCGCTTTCGGCGCCGACCTGGGCGAAGCCGAGCGTGATCGTGCCGCCGGAGCCCTTCTTGGCTCCCGGGGAGGAGGCGGCGGAGGAGGAGGCCGCCGGGCCCTCGGTCGAGCAGGCGGTCAACGCCGAGGAGGCGAGAAGGGCGGCGGTGAGGACGAGGGCTGCTCTGCGAGCCATGTCGAGTGTCCTTTCAGGGCGCACGGGAAGGGGTGCTGTCGCATTGTGAGCGCTAACATGCCGGGTTCTCAACCCCCTTGCGTCCGCGTTACCTGCCCGTTACCGCGTCGCGTACGGCGCGCGCGGCCGGCTCGCCTTCTTCACGATGCCGTTGGCCCTGCCACCCGGATGACGCCGCAACCTGCGGCGCACTCAGGGCATGTCGACTCGGCGTCCGACGCGCACGGGGGCCGCTGCGCCATGGAACTCGCATACGGCCCCCGCGAGCGCGTGCACCTCTCGAGGTTGTTAGCGCTCACACTTTGCGGGCTACCAGACGGTCGGCAGCCCGGCGATGAACGAGGTGAGCCGGTCGGCGACGAGGCGGTCGTCACGGGCCGAGTAGTGCCAGTCGCAGCCGAGGAAGTCCAGGTCCGAGTCGTCGAGGACCAGTAGCGGAACCCTGCTGTCGCGGGCGTCGTTGCGCGCCGTGACCACCTGCTGGACGTGGCCGGCGTACTGGCCGGCGCCGACTGCCACGATGGTCGTCCCGGCCCCGTAGGGGGTGCGCAGTTTCTGGACGAAGTCGCCGTAGGCGCCGCGGTAGCCGGCCGCGAGGCTGTCGGGCGTCCACGGCTCTCCGGGGTTGACGGCGGTCGAGAAGTCGTTGGTGCCGAGGTTGACCACCACGAGGTGGGGGCGCCAGGTGCCCGGGTTCTGCCAGACGCCGCCGGGCACGTTCAGCAGGGCGCGGTCGTAGAAGGTCCGGTACGTGACGTCCGACCGGCCGCCGTTGTAGTGGCGCACGAGGCCGAGGCCGGAATAGCCGTTGATCTGGTAGTCCGCATGCAGTCGCCGGGCGGTGAGCGCGCCGTAGCTCACATCGGAGTTGGTGTTCCGCTTGATCTGGTCCGCGGTGCAGGTGCGGGAGGTCGAGAGGTTGCCGTAGCCCACGGTGAGCGAGTCGCCGATGAACTCGATCTGACGGCTGCGGGCCGTCGGCTTGCTCAGTACGGCGCCGCCGGGCGCGGCCAGGAAGCCCCCGAACGTGCTGGTGTGTCCTGGAGTGTCGTTGCGCTTGACGACCCGGACGGTGTGCTCACGGTCGGGCAGCCCGTTGATCCAGTGCGTGGTGTCCCCGGGCGTGAGGAGCGTGGCGACCGTGGCTCGGTCGACCTGGACGTCGTAATCGGCGGCCGAGTCGCCCCGTACGATGCCCACGCCGGTGCCCGTGACGCGGCCCTCGAAGTACAGGCCGGGCCAGCTGTACTGCACCGTGTTTCCGGCGTCCTTGACCCGTCCGGCGGTGTGCGCCTGCGCCGGCACGCCCGTCGTGCGGACCAGTTGCCATTGCTGGTTGGCCCCGCCCCAGTCGGTGAACTGCACGACCTCGGCACCGTCCGCGGTCGAGGCGTTCTGCACGTCGACGGCCTTGCCACTGTTGCGGTTGATCAACCGGACATGACCGTCAGGGGAATCGACCAGCCGCACCTGCTGGTTGGCGGTGCCCGCATCAGGAGGCGTGTGGGGGTGCTCGCCGCGGTGGCGGCCTTGATGGCGGCGCTGCTGAGTGGGTTCGGCGCCGTGGGGACGGCGCAGGCGGCCACGGTGGATACGGGTGCGTACAGCCCACCGTCTCCGTCGGGACGTCGCGCCATGCGACACCGGTCCGCAGCACGTACAAGACGCCGGTGAGGGCCATCCGGTCGGGACCCGCAGTCGCCCGGGATGGCGGTGGCAGCGCTCGGGAGTACGCGGCAACAGCCGAGCCACCCGCTCCCCCAGGCCGTCCGGCTCAGCTCAGTTGTGGTGCGGTCCAGGCGTGGTGCCGAAGGATCATGTGCGTTGCGGCGCGGGAGGGTGTCAGCCGCATCGCCGTGTTCCGCAGGGCGACGGCCAGTGGGTGGGAGAGCTGCTGGCCCATGCGCCCGGCCTGCCGCGCGGCCCGCGCGACGGCCTGGCTGCGCGGTCGGCGCTCGGCGTCGTAGCGAGCGAGCGCGGCCTTCACGGTGGCCTCGGTGGCCAGTGCGGCGGCCAGGGTGACTGCGTCCTCCAGCGCCTGGCAGGCACCCTGTCCGAGGTGGGGGGTCATCGCGTGTGCCGCGTCGCCGAGCAGCGCGGTCCGGCCGACCGTGTACGAGGGGAGCGGTGTGCGGAGTTCGTTGACGTCGTGGTGCAGCACGGCGGCGGGCCGGGTCGCGTCGAGCAGGGCGGGGATCGGATCGTGCCAGGTATGGAATCGTCTGCGGAGTTCGTCCAGTGGGTCGGCGAACCGCGTCCCGGCGGGGAGGTTGAGGACGGCGTGCCACTCGGCCCGTCCGTCGTGGAAGGCGATGTGCCCGAACTCGGCGCCGTGCCCCCAGGTCAGCTCGAAGTCGGTGCGCAGGTCGACCGCCTGCTCGGTGATGGCGCGCAACACCGTCGAGCCGCTGTAGACCGGACCGGGGTGGGCGGGGAAGAGATGGCTGCGCAGTGTGCTGCCGATGCCGTCGGCCGCCACCACCAGATCGGCGTCCAGGACGGTCTCGCCGCAGCGGACTCGAACCGTCCCAGGGCCGGGCTGCTCGACCGAGTGCGCCTCGGAGCCGATCAGCAGTGCCTCGGCGGGCAGGGAGTCGCGGAGCAGTCGGTGCAAGGTGGAGCGGGGGATGCCCATGATCGGTGTGCCCACCGCCTTCTCCAGCGCCGAGCCGTCCATCCGGGTCAGCCAACCGCCCTGTGGTGTGCGAGTGCCGCCGGTGTACTGGCCTCGCGAGGCATCCCGTACCGCGTCGCCGACGCCGAGTTCATCCAGTGCCCGCAGGCCGTTGGCGGCCAGTGAGATGCCCGCCCCCGCGTCCTCGGGCAGGGAGGCACGCTCGACGACCGTTACTTCCCATCCGATGCGGCGCAGTCCGATCGCGGCGGCCAGCCCGCCGATGCCCCCTCCGACCACCACTGCCGTGTTGCCCATGCCGAAGCCCTCACCCTTCTACATCTGTAGAAAGGTGACTCTATATGAGTCTCTACAGGTGTAGAAAGGAGTCATGGCTTTGGATCGGCGCACCCTCCTCGCGGACGCGGCTCTCGACGTACTTGCCGACGACGGGGTCCGCGGCCTGACCCACCGTGCAGTCGACCGCAAAGCGGCCGTGCCGCCCGGCACCACGTCGGCCTACTTCCGCACCCGGGCCGCGCTGCTCACCGGACTGGTCACACGCCTGGTCCAACTCGACCAGGCGGAACTGCACACGATGGCCGAAGAGCTCCCACCCCTTCGTACCGTCGAGGAACTGGTGGACGGCATGGAGCTGCTCACCCGACGGCGACTCACCGGCGAGGGCCGCCGCCGCTCGCTCGCTCGTTACGCCTGCGCCGTCGAGAGCGTGCGCGACCGTGAGCTGCGCGAAATCCTCGTACCCCGCGAGAACGCCGGCCGCGATGCCGTCCGGCTGTTCCTCGCCGAGCACGGGGTGACGGACGTCGAGAATCGCAGTCACATCCTGCTGACCTGCATCGACGGACTGGTCTTCGACCGGCTGGTGAGCGGCGGCGAAGTACCGCGCGACGCCCTCGAAGGCCTGGTCGCCGCCGCCATGCGTGAGGACCCGGGCTCGCGGCGGGGCACGGCACGTATGTGACCGGCCTCCAGCCGAGCCTGCTGCTGGAGCTTGGCTGCCATGCGCGCGGCCCGCGACGACATCGAAGAGCTCAACGCCCGCGACGCCGCCTTCCATCACGCCGTCGCCTTGGCCACGGCCAAGGCGACCCTCCTCACCCTCCTGGAGGGGCACTGTCCACCCTAATTTTTGGTTGAACTATTGACGAGATCATGTCGCATGCCTACTGTCCTGCGACGGAACGACAGAGCCCGACGGGCAGTCGCCAACGTCAACGTCGGTGCGCCCGAGGGCCGTTCATCACTGCTCGACCGCCGACACGTGGTGCGCCCCAGACCGGCCTGGCGAACTTCCCGAACGGTTCGGGAACTCGCAGATGGTGATGTCGGACACGAAGAACAACCTGCTCGACCAGCCTCACCGGCAGCTGGACCCCGCCGGCCGCCACCGGGAACGAACCGTTCGCCGGCCGTCACGACGTCCCCTTCCCCGGCGGCGACGACGACCAGACCCTGACCATCAAATCCGTGCCGACTGCAGTACGTCTACCAGGGCATCGACCCCAGCGCCAAGGACGAATACCTCCGCCTGCCCTGGCGCAGGGGCCTGCTCACCCAGACCAACTCCCGCTGCTGACCGCCGAAAGGACACCTGCATGAGGAAGTCTTGGCTTCTCACCCTGATCACGCTCGTCGCTGCCGCGCTCGGATTAATCGCGGCTGGTGCTCCTCCCGCCGTCGCCGCCCCGACCACGCCCCTGCGGGTCATGCCGCTGGGCGACTCCATCACCTGGGGCGTGGGAAGCAGCACGGGCCACGGCTACCGAGGTCCGCTGTGGGACAAGCTCGCGGCGGACGGCCATCCGCTGGACTTCGTCGGCACGCTGCGGGGCGGTGCGATGTCCGACCCCGACAACGAAGGCCACTCCGGATACCGCATCGACCAGATCGCCGCACTCGCCGACGCCCCGCTGACCCGCTACCGGCCCAATGTGGTGACGCTGGAGATCGGCACCAACGACCTCAACGGGAACTACCAGCCCTCGACCGCCGCCGCCCGGCTGAAGTCGCTGGTCCACCAGATCACCGCAGCCGCCCCCGACGCCACCGTCCTCGTGGCCTCCCTGGTCGTGTCCACCAGCGGCACGGTGGAGCAGCACCGAGCCGCGTACAACCAGGCCGTCCCCCGCATCGTGAGCGAGGCACAGGCCGCGGGCAAGCGCGTCGCGTACGTGGACATGAGCGGCCTGACCACCGCCGACCTGGCCGACGCCCTGCATCCCAATGACACGGGCTACCGGAAGATGGCGGACGCCTTCCACCGCGGCATCCGGGCCGCCGACAGCGCCGGGTGGCTGAGGAACCCGGCCCCCGCCGCCGCACGCGTGGAGTCCGGCATCGCCGGCAAATGCCTGGATGTCAGCGGTGCCAACACGGCCAACGGGACCGCCGTCCAGACCTGGGGCTGCGGCGGCAACGCCAACCAGCTCTGGTCCGCCTACACGGACGGCACCCTGCGCTCCCTGGGCAAGTGCCTCGACGCCGCCGGCGGGGGCACCGCCAACGGCACGAAGGTGCAGATCTGGGCCTGCCACGGCGGCGCCAACCAGGTCTGGCAGCCGTACAACGGCGGCTACCGCAACCCCGCCTCCGGCCGCTGCCTGGACGTTCCCGGCGCGTCCACGGCCGACGGCACCCGGCTCCAGCTGTGGGACTGCCACGGCGGCTCCCACCAGAAGTGGACGACGCTGACCGCCGGATGACCGAGCTCCCGGGACACGAGCCCTTCCGGGCTGGTGTCCCGGGACCTCGTCTGTGAAGCGCTTCGACGCATGGTGGACACGCGCCGGGGCTGACGCTAGGGTCGGCGTGCGTTCGTTTCACCTCGATGATGCGCCCACACTGTCGAAGCGCTTCATAAGGCCGGGAGAGCTGGGAGAGCTGGATGGTCACCCTCACCGAAGTCGCCCGGCACGCCGGAGTGTCGGCGAGCACGGTGAGCTATGCCCTCAGCGGCAAGCGGTCCATCTCCGCGAGCACCCGGCTGCGGGTCGAGCAGAGCATCCGCGAGCTGGGATACCACCCGAACGCGGGCGCGCGGGCCCTGGCCAGCAGCAGGTCGAACATCATCGCGCTCATGGTGCCGCTGCGCACCGACGTGTACGTGCCGGTGATGATGGAGATCGCCATCGCGGTCACCACGACGGCCCGGACGTACGGGTACGACGTGCTGCTCCTGACCGGCGAGGAGGGCCCCGACGCCGTCCGCCGCGTCACCGGCAGCGGGCTCGCCGACGCGATGATCCTGATGGACGTCGAACTCGAGGACGAGCGGCTGCCGTTGCTGCGCGGCACCGACCAGCCGTCCGTACTGATCGGACTGCCCGCCGACACCTCCGGACTGACCTGCGTCGACCTCGACTTCAAGGCGACCGGCGCCCTGTGCGTCGAGCACCTGGACATGCTCGGCCACCGCGACATCGCCGTCATCGGCGCGCCCCCCGCGGTCTACGAACGGCACACCGGCTTCGCCGAGCGCACCCTCGACGGACTCCGCTCCCGTGCGCGGGAGTCGGGCATCAGGGTGCTGCACCGGGCGTGCGGAGGCGGCTACGACGCGATGGCCGTCACGCTCGCCCGCATCCTCGACGAGCGCCCGGGCACCTCCGCGTTCGTCGTGCAGAACGAGCGGGCGGTCGAGCCGCTGCTCGCCCTGCTGCGCCGGCAGGGCCGCGCCGTGCCCGAGGACGTGTCCGTGGTCGCGATCTGCCCGGAGCAGGTGGCCGTCCAGGCCTCGGTGCGGCTGACATCGGTCTCCATCCCCGCGCAGGAGATGGGCCGGCAGGCCGTGGAGCGTCTGTTCGCCAAACTCGACGGGCGCGGCAGCGACGAACTCGCCCTCATCGCACCGGAGTTGACAGTGCGGGCGAGTACGGGGCCGGCACCCTCCGCCACCTTCTGACCGCTGCGCGCCGAGGTCGGCCCGCCCCCGACAGGACGCGGACCGACCTTGGACCCGGTGTCGGGGTCAGCCGCCGCTGATGGTCAGGTTGTTCGTGTGGAAGTCGAGTCCGCCGGACGACGAGGTGATTTCATAGCCGAACTGCACGTCGCCGATGACCTCGTTGCCGGGCATCCAGCCCTTGGTGTGGGCGATCCGGTTGAGGACGGGCTTGATGTCCACGGTGCCGGAGGTGGAGTCGGACGTCCGCAGGAACGAGAACACCTGGTTGGACCCGTTGGTGCCCTTGCATACGTTCCAGTTGTGGCCGCCGAGCGTGACGTTGGCCTGCCAGGTGCCGATCGGGCCGACGGCGCCGCCGCCCCCGCTCCGAGAGCCATCGCCGGCGCCAGCACCGCCATGCCGATCTTGCGAACCGCGCCTTTTGCCATGGTGGCCCTTCCACGGGTGGGGGATGCCAACTACGGGGATGAGGGGCTGAGCACACAAGGGGCGCTTCCGGGATTCCTCCGAGGTGCGGAAGCGAGGAAGGGGGGTGCAACGCGCTTCGAATCGCTTCGCATCCGGTCGCCGTGGCGGGGA
This sequence comes from Streptomyces sp. NPDC046303, assembly GCF_055588085.1. Lineage (NCBI taxonomy): Bacteria > Bacillati > Actinomycetota > Actinomycetes > Kitasatosporales > Streptomycetaceae > Streptomyces > Streptomyces sp. NPDC046303. The sequence goes on along the minus strand of NZ_JBVJFA010000010.1, from coordinate 112,969 downwards.
GGCTTGAAACCGGGGTGGCCCGCCTCGGCAGGCCGCCCTGTTCCCGTTCTGCGCGACGACCCGCTGCGAGCGATCGACGACTGACCGAGTGTCGGGACGCCGCGGAGATCCTCTCCCCGGCCGCGTTCGGGACGGCCGGGTCACCCCGGTCGGGACGCCCGCAGCCGCCGCTCCAGGTCCCGCAGGTCCTTGACGAGCGAGGACCGCACCTTGCGCCTCACCAGGGGGGCCGCGAGCAGGTAGAAGCCGGACACGTCGCCCCGTACGCGGATCCGGGCCAGGGTGCCGCCGTCGGGACGCGGGGTGAAGGCGTACGTCACGTGCATCGCCATCGGGCCGGAGACCGAGACCATGTCCAGCAGCACCGGCGGCTCATATCCGGCGACGCGCAGCACGTAGTCGATCCGCTTGCCCAGGAAGAACGCCGTCCGCGTCACCTCGGCCCCGACCCCGAAGCCGCCGCCCTCCGCTTCCCGCGTCAGCTCGGCCGTCCGGATGCCCTGCGTCCACTGCGGATCGTGGCGCCAGTCCATCGCGTACGCCGCCACCTGCTCGCACGGCAGCGGGATCACCCGCGCGGCGGACACGTCGATCGACATGCGCTGCCCCGCCTTCCTTCCCGGTTCCGCGCCTGCACCCTCCCATGCACTCACCCCGCCGGGCGCCGGGCAACCGGACGCCCCGCGGAGGGCTCGCCCGGGCCCCCGGACCCGAAGGCCGGATCTGACAGATCCTCGTCATTGCGGACATCGCGGCGGACCGAAATGATCTGCACATGCCGTCACCGCACAGAATCGTCATCACGGCCTTCCCGGGCGTGGAACTGCTGGATGTCACCGGCCCGGCCGAGGTGTTCTCGGTCGCCACGCGAGTCCGCGGCCCCGGCCGTGCCGGGTACGACGTCCGGATCGCGACAGCCGACGGTGGTCCCGTGACCACCTCCAGCGGTGTCCGGCTGATGGCCGACATCAGCCTCGACGAGGTGGGCGACCACGTGGACACGCTGCTCGTGTCGGGCGCGGTCGATGTCGGCGAGCAGGGGGTGGAACCCGTGCTCGACGGCGTGGTCGTCGAGTGGCTGCGGGAGGCGGCACGGGGCACCCACCGGGTCGGCTCCGTCTGCGCCGGCGCGCACCTCCTGGCCGCCGCCGGCGTCCTGGACGGTCTGCCCGCGACCACGCACTGGCTCACCGCCGCAGAGCTGGCCGCACGGCACCCCGCCGTCACCGTCGACCCGGATCCGATCTTCATCCGGGCCGGCCGCGTCTGGACCTGCGCGGGCATCACCTCGGGCATGGACATGGCTCTGGCGATGGTCAGCGAGGACCACGGCCCGGATCTCGCCCTGGCCACTGCCCGCATGATGGTCATGTACGTCAAGCGGCCCGGCGGGCAGAGCCAGTTCAGCGTCCCGCTCACCGCACCGGCCGCCGAAGGCGACCGGATCGGCGCGCTGCGCCTGTGGATCGGGGAGCACCTCGCCGACGACCTCTCGGCCGAAGCCCTGGCGGCCCGCGTGAACCTGAGCGTGCGTCACTTCAACCGGCTCTTTCGCCGCAGCACCGGCACCACACCGGCGGCCTACGTCGAGTCCGCCCGGCTGGAGGCCGCCCGCCGGCTGCTCCAGGAGAGCGACCACGGTCTCGCGGAGGTGGCCGGCGCCAGCGGTCTCGGCTCGGTGGAGAGCCTGCACCGCGCCTTCCGGCGCCGTCTGGGCACCACACCCGCCGAGTACCGGCGCCGCTTCCGCTGACATCCCGTACCGCTCACCGACCGCCCCGCGACCGCGCCGGGCGGAACACCGTCACGCCCCCGCACCCCGCGCTCCGCGCGGCGCGGGGGTACGAGGAGAACCGAATGCCCGGAACCAAGGTCATCCCGCTCCCTGTCATGGGACGCCACCACATCAACGCGTACCTCCTGCTGGGCCGTAGGCCCGTCATCGTCGACGCCGGCACCCCCGGCAGCGGGCGCAGGATCTACGAGCAGGTCGCCTCGCACGGTGTCGATCCCGCCGACGTGTCCCTGATCGTCATCACGCACGGCCACATCGACCACTTCGGATCCGCCGCCGAACTGCACCGCCTGACCGGGGCGCCGGTGGCCGGCCACGTCGCGGACCTCGGGGTCTTCCGCACCGGCCGGGCCCGTGAGCCGTACCTGCCCACCGGTCCGATGGGCCGCTTGATGGCCAGGAACAAGAAGCTGCACGTCCGTGTGGAGCCGTTCGAACCCGGCGTCCTCGTCACCGGCGAGACGGACCTGGCGGACTTCGGGGTCCCCGCCCGCATCGTGCCCACTCCGGGGCACACCGCCGGATCGGTATCCGTACTCACCGACGAGGGGGACCTGGTTGCCGGCGACCTGATCGCCAACTCCTTCTTCGGACTCGTCCGGGGCCGTCCGGCCAATCCCCCCTTCCATGACGACCCGATGGGCAACCTCGCCAGCCTCCGGGAGATGCTCGCCTTGCAGCCGGCCCGCCTCCACGTCGGCCACGGCACCGCCCTGGACCCCGATCGCGTGCGGCGCTGGGCCGACCGGGAACACCGCAGGCTGTCCCGCCTGAAGGCCGCCGGACGCCTCCTCCGCCGCCCGGCGGACGACGCCGCCTGACCGCCGCGTTCGCACGTCGAGTACCCGGGTGCACACGCGACCCGGTCACCGGCCGGCCGGCCCTGCGCCCGTGTGTCAGGGGCCGATGTGTACGTACGGCGCCCAGAACACGGGGAGCGCGGTGTCGGGCGCGGCGCGGAGTCTGCGGGCTGCGGCGTTGAGCCGGGTCGCCGTGTCGCCGTGGGCGGGGTCCGCGTAGACGAGGCCGGCCATCAGGGGGGCGATGGCGTCGTGGACGGGCCACAAGGTGGCCACGACGTGCCGGTAGCCGATGGTGTGGAGGGCCGCGGCCAGGTGGATGGCCTCGTCGGTCAGGGTGGAGCCGACGGCGGCGGTCTGGCAGGCGGAGAGGAAGGCCAGTTCCGCGTGGGGCAGGGAGAGGGCGGCGATGTCGAGGACGGTCAGGACGCCGTCGGTGAGGGCCACTCCGCTCCGGGAGGGGTGGTCGGGGTCCTGGAGGCCGTGACAGGCGAGGTGGATCCAGGCGTGGCCCGGCAGTTCCCGGCAGACGTCGGCGATGGAGGGGGCGTCGAGGAGGGTCGCCCGGTCGCCGAAGGTGCCGGTGAGGAGGTCCACCTCCGGCTGGACGGTCAGGTCCGCCGCGCCGGGGGTCTGCTCCATGGCGACGACCAGGACGCGGCGGTCGGCGGGTTCGGCGGCCGGGCGGGACCGTGCCTCGGCCAGGGCGCGCAGGGTCGGGGTGTACGAGGAGACCACCTGGTCGAGGGCGCAGGCGCCGGACGGGTCGATGCCCGCGTGGACCGGCAGGGCGGCCAGAGGCCCGGTCGGGCACCACCACAGGCGTTCGGTGTCGCCGAGGGCGGCGAGGACCGGGCCGGTGAGGTGGCGCCCGAGCCAGCGCAGCAGTTCTTCGGTCCGCTGGTGGAGGGTGAGGGCCGCGGCCAGGCCCGTCGGTGACCGGTCGAGCAGGTCCAGATAGGAGTTGGCGGTCTCCACCACTTCGGCGGCGGTCAGCTCGGGCAGGGGATGCACGGTGACCGTGCCGGTGCGCACGATCAGGGCGTCGCAGCGCAGGGCGCTCACGTTGAGCAGGACGACGGGGCCGTGCGACGCGGCCTCGGAGAGGGTCGCGAAGACCGGCGGTTTCAGGAAGTCGGCGAACCCCGGCAGCTCGCGGGCCCGGCGGACGAGGGTGTCCCATTCGCCGGCCAGGGCGGCGCGGTCGGCCGCCGTCGGGGAGGCGGCCGTGCCCGGGTCGACGACCTCGTCGAGCGCGGCGCGGACCTCGGTGAGCCGGCCGGCGAGGGCCGGTTCGGCCTCCTGGAGCGAGGTCAGGTCGGTTCTCGTCTCCAGGAGTTGCGCCCAGAGCACGCCCCGCCCGTGTTCCAGCAGCTCGACGGCGAGGCGCGGCTGTTCCGCGGTGATCGCCAGTGCGGCGGCGTCGCAGGCCAGGCCGGAGAGTTCGGCCAGCCCACGCTCCTGGTCGGTGCGGGAGACTCCGCGCCAGGCGAGCAACGGGAGGAGTTCCACGGCCAGCCGCAGCGCTTCGAGCGCCGCCGCGGTGTCGTCGTCCGCGGAGGCGGTCTGGGCCCATCGCCGGGCTGCTCGTACGCGTGCCTCGGCGGAGCTGCTCTCCAGGTACGCCGCCTCGCGGAGCACGTCGGCGGCCTTGCGCCGGGAGTCCGCCGTTCCCCGGGCGAGGAGGGCCTCTGCGAGGTTGAAGAGGTGGCGGGAGCGGTTCGGCTCGGTCGGGGACATGGTGGTGACCGCCTCCGTGAGGACGGCGATCGCCTGCGCCAGCTCTTCGGGGTTCTCCCGGTGCACGGCACGGACGAAGAGCCCTGTTCCCCATCCGGCGAGGTAGCCGGGCCGCCGCCAGGAGCCCGGCGGCAGTGTCTCGTAGGCCTGCCGGGAGGCCTCGACGGAGGCGTCCAGGTCGGCGGGGTCTTCGTAGGCCTGGTAGCGGGTGGAGAGCGCCTGGGTCAGATTGAGCTGGACCATCGACCGGGTCATCGCGTCGGCGTGCGCCTCCGCGTGGAGCAGGACGGTGACGGCCTCGCCGATGTCGTCCCGGTTCCGGGTCAGGCGGAACCGGGAGGCGAGCACACTGCCCAGGTTGCCGCTGGTCGTGGCATGCAGGGCGCTGCTGGGCTCGGTGGCGTCGAGTACGGCGCGGTAGAGGTCGATGGCTTCGTTCAGGTCGGTGGTCGATCCGGTCAGTTCGAACCGCGCCTGCAGGACGGCCCCCAGCGTGTTCGTCGCGTTGGCGTCACGGGTCTGCGCGAAGGCCTCGCGCAGGAGGCGCACGGACTCGTCGAGGGTGGCCCGGTCGCCGGTGCGTTTGAACTCATCCGAGAGGAACGCGCCGAGCGCGGACTGGGCCATGGGGAGGCCGGGGGTGCCGGGGACGGCCGCGGCCATTGCTTCCCGAGCGGCCCGCAGGGACTCCTGCCGGTCCTCTTCCGAACTGGTCCGCTGGACGCGCTCGCGCAGGGCAGTGCTGAGGTTGACGCAGACGAGGACCCGGTCGGTGCCTTTCGGCGGAGTGATCTCGACGGCACGCCGGCAGAGCTCGACGGCCTCGTCCAAGTCGGCCGCGTCGCCGAGGAGTTCGTATCGCAGGCGCAGAGCGTTCGCGACGTTGCCGAGGGTGTCCGCGAGTCCGGCGTCGTCGTCGAGGACGTCCAGGGCGCGGCGTCCCCGCACGACCGACTCCTGAAGGTCCGCGCGTACGCCTGAGAACAGGTAGCGGTTGTAGTAGGCGGCGCAGGCCAGGCCGTGGCCGCGCGCGGTGAGTGCGGATCCGTCGCCGCCGAGCAGTTCGATCAGCTCGTTCAGGTCGGCGATGTCGCGCCGGTGCTGGTTGCGGGCCGTCAGCGCCGAGCCGAGGTTCTCCAGACAGTACGTGAGCAGCTCGGCCGGGGCGTCGGCGAGGGCGTCCCGGGCCAGGTCGACGGCCTCGTCCACGAGGTCCGCGTCACCGGTCATGGTGTACACCTGGCCCAGGCACAGACTCAGGAAGGTCTGGATGAGCGCGCTGGGGAACGGACCGGCGGGCAGTGCGAGTGCTTCGCGCAGGAGCGCGACGGCTTCCTGCACCTCCGGCAGCGACGCGTCGGTGAAGCTCCTGACCGCCATCACGGTGGCCCGGCGGTAGAGGGCGAGGGGCCGGTCGGCGGAGCCGGGCGGATTGACCGCGAGCGCCAGCGCGCTCAGGGCGTACTCCTCAGCCGGGTCACGGCTGTCGAACAGGTGGTGTCCGGCCATCGCCATCCCGAGTTCGGCCGTGGCCGTCCACTCCGGCCCGCCGGCGGGGAGTTCGGCCAGCGCGGCCATGAACGTCTCCGCCAGTTCCACGCCGACCGCCGGGGAGTCGTCGGTGAGGTGGAGGTCGGCGACGGCCGAGCAGAGCATGACGTGGACGTCTGCCCGGAGGGGGTCGCCGGCTTCGGTCCGGTCCAGCCCCGCACGCATCAGCTCGAGACCTGCGCGCAGATCCTCCGGCGACCTCCGCAGGGTCAGGTAGCGGCCCAGCAGGACGGTCGCCCCGGTGGTCTCGTGGAGTTCCCTGGAGGCCTCCATCGCCGCGATCGCCCGGTCCGGGCCCGCCGGGTCCTCCACCGTCGCGCCCGCCAGGTTGTAGAACAGCGCGGCCCAGTCGCGCCGGTCCTCTTCCTCTTCGAAGTCGAGGGTCAACTCCTCCCCCGCGACGCGCCGGTCGAGGAACTCGAGCGCGAACTCGAGTACCTCCGGCCCTTCTTCCCCGGCCATGGCGGCGATCGCCCGGCTGAGGTCCCCGATGTCACCGCCGGTCTCGTAGCGGTTCCAGTATTCCCATGCCCGGGACTCGACCACGTTCGGACGATACCCTCGTTCAGCGTGGAGAACCTGACGTTGCTCTTCGATCCCTCGGCTCCGGCCGACGGCGCCGTGCGGCTCGACCTCCCCGGGGGTCTGACGCTTGAAGACGCGGCCGGCGCACTGGAGGCCCTGCTGGCCGCCGAAGCGGTCGAGTACGTGCTCCTCGTCGTGGACGGACGGCCCGTCGGGGTCACGAGCCGCAGCCGGCTCGTCCGGATCGGCGCAACCGGCATGCGTGCGCTGGGAGATGGCGCGGGCGCGACCCTTCCCGGCGAGTCCTTGCACTACCGGCTGCTGCGGTACACGTGCGGCACGTGCGGGGCCGAGATCAGGCGGGTCCACGTGGACCCCCGGGACCCGCCGGCCTGCCCGAACGGCCACGGCGTGCTCGAGCTGCCGCGATGAAGCTGGACGCGCTGGCCAGACCGGGCTTCGGCGGCGCGAGGTTCCTGCTGGTGGACTACATCCCGACGTACGCGGCCGGGCTGGCGGTCCTCGTCCTCGTGTGGGCGGGCGCCCCCGGCCGGCTCGACTTCGACCGGGCCTGGCACACCGCGGGACATCTGGGCTTGGGCGAGATCCTGCTGCTGGCACTGGCCATGACCCTGCTGGCGTCCCTCGCGCATCCGCTGCAGCTCGCGCTGGTACGCGTACTGGAGGGCGGCTGGCCTTCGCGGCGCGCTGCGGACCTGTCGCGGCGGCGGCAGGCGGGCCGCCGCGCCCGGCTGGCCGCCGGTGAGGAGCTGCCGGCCGGTGAGCTCACCGAGGCCCGGATCCAGGCGGCGGGGCAGTCGGGTACCCGGCTGCGGCGCCTGTTCCCGCCCGCGGCCGTGCTGCGGCCCACCGCTCTCGGCAATGTGCTGGCGGCCACCGAGATCAGCGCGGGCGAGCCCTACGGCCTCGACGCGGTCGTCGCCTGGCCGCGCCTGTACCCGCTGTTCCCCGCGGACACCAGGCGGATCGTCGACGACCGGCGCGACATCATGGACGCCGCCGCCCGCCTCGCGGTGGTCATGGCCGCCACGGCCCTGGTGGCGGCGGGCCTTCTGGCCGCCTCGGGCTGGTGGTTCCTGCTGGCGTTGATCCCGTTGGCGGTCGCCCGCGTCTCCTACATCGGCGCGGTCCATGCCGCCGTCGCCTACGGCGAGAGCGTCCGGGCGGCCGTGGACCTGCATCGGTTCGCCCTGCTGGACGCTCTCCGCCTGCCTCCTCCTGCCGACCTCGCCGCGGAACGGCTCCTGAACACCCGGCTCAGCGAGCTCTGGCGCCAAGGCGTCCCCCTGCCCGAGACGGCGTACGAACACCCCGTACGGATCGAAGCGATCCGGCTGGAGGCTGACGGCCGCCGGGCGGGGACGGCCACACCCGAGGCGCGGGCACCGGAGGGCACGGGCGCCTGACGAGCGCGGACCGCGCCACGCGGAAAGCCCGCGCCTTCCGTCAGCGTCGAAGGTCTCGGTGCATACCCCGGGGAACACCCCGTGCGGCGCACGACGAGCGGGAGCGATCGGGTGCCCCATTCGATGACGGAAGTCTTACGTCCGGGCGTGGAAGCGGCCGTGCGCGTGCGGAGTTCCGTAGCGTCCGCGGCATGCGAGTACTTGTCACGGGCGGCGCGGGCTTCATCGGCTCGCACATCGTCACGGCACTGAACGAGGGCGGGCACACGCCCGTGGTCCTGGACGCGCTCCTGCCGGCCGCTCATCCGGTGCCGCCCGTCCTGCCCGATGCCGAGCTGGTCCGGGCCGATCTCCGGGACGCGGAGGCGGTGCGCCCGGCTCTGCGCGGCGTTGACGCCGTGTGCCATCAGGCGGCGATGGTCGGGCTGGGTCAGGACTTCGCGGACGCCCCCGCGTACGTCGGCTGCAACGACCTGGGCACGGCGGTGCTCCTGGCGGCGATGGCCGAGGCGGGGGTGCGCCGGCTGGTGCTGGCGGGCTCGATGGTGGTCTACGGGGAGGGGCGCTACGCGTGCCCGCGCGACGGGGTCGTGCGGCCCGGCCCGCGCGAGGTCGCCGATCTGGAGGCCGGGCGGTTCGAGCCGCACTGCCCGGTGTGCGGGGCGGAGCTGGTCCCCGGTCTGGTGGGCGAGGACGCCCCGGCGGATCCCCGCACTGTGTACGCGACCACGAAGCTGGCGCAGGAGCACCTGACGGCGGCCTGGGCGCGGTCCACCGGCGGGCAGGCGGTGTCGCTGCGCTATCACAACGTGTACGGGCCGGGGATGCCGCGGGACACCCCGTACGCGGGGGTGGCGTCGTTCTTCCGGTCGGCGCTGGCCCGGGGTGAGGCTCCGCGGGTCTTCGAAGACGGGGCTCAGCGGCGGGACTTCGTACACGTCCGGGACGTGGCCGCGGCCAATGTCATGGCGCTGGAGGCGGTCGGCGGCCGTCCGGGCGGCTCGCTCGCCGCCTACAACACGGGCAGCGGCGAGCCGCACACCATCGGAGAGATGGCCGGGGCGCTCGCGGCGGCCCACGGTGGCCCCGCTCCCGTGGTCACGGGTGAGTTCCGGCTCGGCGACGTCCGGCACATCACCGCCGATTCCTCGCGGCTGCGCCGGGAGCTCGGGTGGCTGCCGCGGGTCGGCTTCACGGAAGGGATGACCGAGTTCGCGCGTGCAGGTCAGCGCGCCTCGGCCGGTTCCCCGCAGCACGCGTAGGCCGGCCCTGTCTCACCCCGCGGGGGCCGGCAGCGGCAGGGTCACCTCGAAGCGGCAGCCGCCCGGCACGTTGCGCACGTCCGTACGTCCCGCGTGGGCCTCGACGATGCCGCGCACGATCGCGAGGCCGAGACCCGCGCCGGCGGGCGGGGTGCGGGCCGCGCTGCCGCGCCAGCCTGTGTCGAAGACCCGCGGGAGTTCCTCGTCCGGGATGCCGCCGCAGCCGTCCGTCACGGAGAGCACCACGGCGTCGGCGCGGCGTTCGGCGGCGACCGCGACCGTACCGTCGGCCGGGGTGTGACGGATGGCGTTGACCAGGAGGTTGGCCAGGACCCTCGTCATCTCCCTGCCGTCGACCTCCACCGGCACGGCTTCGACCTCCGCTCCGACCAGCCGCACGCCGTGTTCGCGGGCGAGCGGGTGGACCCCGGACAGCGCGTCGCCCACGAGGTCGTAGACCGAGATCCGGCTCGGGGCCAGGGTGAGGGCGCCCGCGTGGATGCGGGAGAGTTCGAAGAGGTCGCCGACCATGGAGTTGAGCCGTTCGACTTCGGCGCCGATCTGCCGGTGGTAGCGGGCCGGGTCGGCGGCCACGCCGTCCTCCAGTGCCTCCGCCATGGCCCGGAGTCCGGCCAGCGGGGTGCGCAGGTCGTGGGAGATCCAGGCGACCAGCTCGCGGCGCGAGGTCTCCAGGGCCCGCTCCCGCTCACGGGAGGCGGCCAGCTTGGCGCTGGTGGCGGCCAGCTCCCGGGAGAGCGAGGCGAGTTCGGCGGTGGCGGGGACGGCCGGGGCGGCGAAACTGCCGTCGTCGCCGAAGTCCCGGGCGGCGCGGGCCAGGTCGTGGCTGCGGGCGACGACCCAGCGGCCCAGCAGGAGGGCGGTCGCCAGCGAGACGGCGGCGGCCATCGCCACGACGAGCGTGACGACGGTGAGGTCGTGCGCGGAGAGGAACATCGCCTGGGCGACCGCGAGCGTGCCCGCGAGCATGGCGGTGACCGTGACGGCCGCCACCACGGTCAGGGACACGGCGACGGAACGGTGGCGCAGCAGGCGCAGGGCGACCGCGCCGAGAACTCCCGCACAGGTGGCCCCGCCCAGCGCGAACGCGGCGATGAGCAGCAGGTCCTTCACGTGGCCTGCTCCGTCCCGGACGGGACCTCGAAGCGGTATCCGACGCCCCATACGGTCTGGATGAGCCCGGGCCGGGCGGGGTCGTCCTCGATCTTGGCGCGCAGCCGCCGGACGTGGACCGTGACGGTGGACAGGTCCCCGAACTCCCAGCCCCACACGTCCCGCATCAGGTCCTCCCGGCCGAGTGCCTGGCCGGGGTGCCGCAGGAAGTACGCCAGGAGGTCGAACTCCCGCAGGGTGAGCGCGAGTTCCAGGCCGTTCTTGGAGGCGCGGCGGGTGCCGGGATCGAGGGACAGTCCGCCGCCGCGCAACGCGGGCTGCGCTGGTGCGGTCACCGGACCGGTCACCGAGCCGGTCACCGGACCGCCCCGGCCGCGACTGCGGCGCAGCACGGATTCGACCCGCAGGACGAGTTCGCGGGGGCTGAAGGGCTTGGTGACGTAGTCGTCGGCGCCCAGTTCCAGCCCGGCGATGCGGTCCTCCTCGGCGCCCCGCGCGGTGAGCATGACCACCGGCACCGGGCCGACGGCACGAAGCCTCCGGCACACCTCCAGCCCGTCCAGCCCCGGCAGCATCAGGTCCAGGACGACGAGGTCGGGCCATTCCCGCCCGGCACTGGCGAGGGCCGCGGCGCCGTCCGCGGCATGCTCCACGGTGAATCCGGCGCGCACCAGATATCCGGTCACGACCTCGGCGACCGTCGGATCGTCCTCGACGACGAGGACTCTGCCCGGCGCGCTACCCATGCTCATGCGGCCAAGGGTCTCACCGTGCGGGCCGGCCTCGGCACCGCCGGGGCGGCGCCGAGGGTGATGTCCGCGTTTCGTAAGGAGTCGATGGCCCCCCCGTCCGTCCGGCGTCCATACGGTGAAATCCGTGACCGTAGACGTCGTACTCCCCTGTCTGAACGAGGCCGAGGCACTGCCCTGGGTGCTCGCCCGCATCCCTGCCGGCTGGCGTGCCGTCGTCGTCGACAACGGCTCCACCGACGGTTCCGCCGAGATCGCGCGCGGCCTCGGCGCCACCGTGGTGCACGAGTCGCGTCGCGGCTTCGGGGCTGCCTGCCACGCCGGGCTGCTGGCCGCCGAGGCCGAGGTCGTCTGCTTCTGCGACTGCGACGCCTCGCTCGACCCCGGGCTCCTCACCGGGTTCGTCCGCGCGGTCGAGGAGGGCGGGGCCGACCTCGTGCTCGGGCGGCGCCGGCCCCGGGGTCGCGGAGCCTGGCCGGTGCACGCCCGCGCCGGAAACCTGGCCCTGTCCCGGATGCTGCGGCGCCGCACCGGGCTGCGGCTGCACGACCTCGGCCCGATGCGGGCGGCACGGCGCGCGTCGCTCCTCGCGCTGGGGCTCACCGACCGGCGCAGCGGCTATCCGCTCCAGATGGTGGTCCGGGCCGCAGACGCCGGGTGGCGGATCCGGGAGGTCGACGTGCCCTACTTCCCCCGGGCCGGCAAGTCCAAGGTCACCGGAACCTGGCGGGGCACCTACCAGGCGGTACGCGACATGAGCCGGGTGCTCGCCGAACCGGTGGCCGTCGACACCGTGCCGGGGGGCCCGCGGTGACCACCCTTCTGGTGATCGCGAAGGAACCCGTGCCGGGACGGGTGAAGACGCGGCTCACTCCCGCCTTCACCCCGGCCGAGGCGGCCCGGCTGGCGGAAGCCGCCCTTGCCGACACACTGGAGGCGGTCGCCGCCGCCCCGGCCGAGCGGCGGGTCCTCGTCCTCGACGGCCGCCCCGGACCCTGGCTGCCCCCCGGGTTCGAGGTCGTCCGGCAGTGCGCCGGAGGCCTGGACGAGCGGCTCGCCGCCGCTTTCGCCGGCTGCGCCGGACCGGCGCTGCTGATCGGCATGGACACCCCGCAGATCAGCCCCGCCCTGCTGGCTCCGGCGATCGGGCCGGACGCCTGGCAGGAGTACGACGCGTGGTTCGGCCCGGCCTTCGACGGGGGCTTCTGGGCGCTCGGGCTGGCCGCACCGGACCCCGCGCTGCTGCGCGGCGTACCGATGTCCGTCCCCGAAACGGGCGCGGTGCAGTACGGCCGGCTCGTGGCCGCAGGGCTGCGGGTCGGCCGGCTGCCGCTGCTGCGGGACGTGGACACCGCCGAGGACGCCCGGCTGGTGGCCGGCGAGGTCGGCGAGGCCCTCGAGGCCGGCGGCAGCCGCTTCGTGGCCCTGTACGCGCGGCTCACGGCGGCCCGGGCCTCCTCCGCCCGCGGACCGGTGGAGTCATGAGGCTCCGCAGGGCACGCGAGGCGGCACGCGAGGCGGCCGCGGCCCGGGGCGCCCTCCCCCGGCCGGCCGCCTGGCGGGAGGACCCGTACGCCGACGCGCTGCACCGGGGCCGGGGCCCGCTGTTCCTGCGCCGGAGCGACGGCTGGCTGTTGCCGCTGGAGGTGGAGCGCTGGTGCGCCGCCCCGGACGCGGCGGACCTCAGCGTGCTGGCCCGGTGCCAGGGGGCGGTCCTGGACATCGGATGCGGTCCCGGACGCCTGGTCGCCGCGCTGGCCGCACGCGGACACCGGGCCCTGGGCGTGGACGTGAGCCCGGCGGCGGTGGCCCGTACCGCACGGGTGGGCGGGCTCGCGCTGTGCCGGTCGGTGTTCGAGCCGCTGCCCGGGGAGGGACGGTGGGACACGGCGCTGCTCATCGACGGAAACATCGGCATCGGCGGAGATCCCGCGGCCCTGTTGGGGCGCCTGGAGGCGGTGACCGGCCCGGCGGCGCGGGTCATCGTGGAATGCCTGTCGCTGGACGTCGACGAACGCTGCGAGGTCCGGCTCGACAACGGCAGCGGCGGGCTCGGGGCGCCGTTCGCCTGGGCCCGGCTCGGGGCGCGTGCCCTGCGCCGCCACGCCCGTACCACCGGCTGGGCCCTCACGGACGAGTGGTCGGTGGCGGGCCGGGTCTTCGTCGAACTCTCCCGGCGGCCTCAGGTCCCGTCGCCGGGAGCCTGAGTCCCGGGTCCGGGCGTCGGGCCGGCCGCCCGTCCGGGCTCCGGCCCGCCGTCGTTCCCGGTCGTCTCCTGCTGCGGCCGGGATCCGGGTCCGGGCCGGCGGCCCGGGTGCCGTGGGCGGTAGCGCGCCGCCACTGCCACCACGACGGCCGCGATCGCCACCGCGGCGAGCACCAGCAGCAGGTTGCGCCCGTAAGGCAGCGGCAGCGCGGACGGGTTGGGCGGGGAGCCGGGCCGGACCAGCAGAGGAAGCGTGATCAGGAGCAGTGAGCCGCCGACGATCAGGGCGCCGCGCAGCACCCCGCGCGTGGGGACGGCGGCGATCAGGAATCCGCCGGCCAGGACGAGGGGCGCGATCAGGCCGTCGTGCAGGACCAGCGCTCCGGCGAGCCAGACGGCCACGTCCTCGGACTGGGGCAGCACGGACAGCTGCCGGCCGCCGATGGCCATCAGCAGCAGCCCCAGGCCGCCCAGGACGTAGCGGACCGCCCCCACCCGACGGGCATCGACCGCCTCGCGCTTCACATGACCTCCAGCCGGGTGACCCATTTCGTCTGCAGTACACCGGGCCGGTTCGGCGCGATGATCCGCGCCGGGTAGCCGTGATCGGGCAGGAGAACGCCGCCGTTCAGGGTGAGGGCGAGCAGGGTCAGGGGATCCTCCGCGTACTCCTGCCCCATCTCCATCACCCGGTACGCGCCCTGCACTTCGAGCGAGACCACCCGCACCCCGGCTCCGGGCCTGCCGCCGGCCCGTTCCACGAGGTCGCGTACCCGTACGCCGCCCCAGCGGGCCTCCACGCTCCAGCCCTCCACGCAGGAGATCGGGAGCCTCGCCTGTGACTGCGGCAGCGTCCGCAGTTGATCGAGGGTCAGCGTGAAGGGGCGGGGGCCCAGCACCTCCAGCCGCCAGTCGCGCAGGGCAGCCGCCGATACTCCGGCCGCGGCCGCCGTACGGTTCACCGGCAGCCCCTGCGGCCCGTGATCGGGGTGTCGGGCTGCCAGCAGGTCCAGTCGCTTGAGCGGGGTGAAGGACTGGCCGACCGTGGTCAGGGTCACCGCCCCGACCGCCGCGCCGACCCCCAGCAGGAGCGAGCGCCGGTCCCGGGCGTCCTCGGCCGGAAGCTCCAGTGTCCCGGCCGACCGCCGCCCCCAATGGGCCTTGATCGTCGGCGCCTGCACCGCGATGTGCAACAGGATCGAGCCCGCCGCCACCCAGGCCACGGCGAAGTGCGCGGGTACGAAGGAGAACGGCCACGGGTACCACTCGACGATGTTGAGGAGTCCCGTGAAGACCTGGAAGACCGCCGTCGCCACCAGCACCGCGACCGAGAGCCGCTCCAGGGCGTGCCGCACGGACCGGACCGGCGGCCACACGAACAGGCGGGGATACACCGCCCACAGCTTCACGAGCAGCAACACGATCGCCGCCAGTCCGAAGGCGATGTGCAGCCCCTGGGTGAGCCGGTACCCCCAGACGGGCCGGCTCGGCAGGTAGTCGGCGAGCCATCCCGGCGGATGCTGGAGGTAGTGGCTGATCAGCCCGGTCACGAAACACACCGCGAAGGCGATGCCCAGCAGGCGCCCGACGGACGTCGCCGTTCGGGCGTCATGCAGCCGTCCCGAGAAGGAGGGCGGTCGCACGGGTGGGAGGACCGGGCGCCAACGGGTTCGGGGCATCATGCTCCCATCACAGCGCCACGGGACGCGCTATGGAGCCTTCGACACCTTACGAAACGCGGACGCGAGGCCCGGTGGGGCAGGATTCCCGCCCTGCGCTGCCAGGCTGTCGCCATGGACAGCCCCCGCACCGCCGGCGCCGCCTTGCTGCTGGCGGCCCTGACCGCCACCCTCGTGCTGACCGTGCGCAAGGACGGGTACTTCGCGGACCCGGCCGGACTGTCCTGGTGGTACGCGGCCTCGTGGGCGCTGTTCGCCGCGGCCGCATGGGCGCTGCGCAAGGTGCCCGCCCGGCACGTCGTCCCGCTGGTGCTGGCCGGCGGGGTGGTGGTGGCCGCCACCGGTCTGGTCGCGGCTCCCCGCACCAGCACCGACTCCTTCCGCTACGCGTGGGACGGCCGCGTGCAGGCCGCCCGCATCTCCCCGTACGACCACACGCCGGCGGACCTCGCGCTCCTGCCGCTGCGGGACCGCTGGCTCTTCCCGCAGGGCGCCGCCGCCTGCGCCGGACCGGACCGGGCACCGGTCGCGGAGGGAGTGTGCACACGGATCAACCGCCCCCGGGTGCACACCGTCTACCCGCCCGTCGCCGAGGGCTATTTCCTGCTGGTCCACGCGCTCTCACCGCCGGATGTCCGCCACAAGGCCCTGCAGGCCGGCGGGGACCTGCTGTCCGTGGTGACAGCGGGCGCGCTCGTACTGATCCTGCGCCGCCGGGGTGATCCCCGTAACGCCGCCTCCTGGGCATGGTGTCCGGCCGTGCCGATCGAGGCGGTGAACAACGCCCACGTCGACGTACTCGCCGTGCTCCTGTCCGTCGCCGCCCTCGGCGTGGTGGCCCGGCACCGCGCGGCGGGCGGCGCCCTGTTCGGCCTGGCCATCGCCGCCAAGATGCTGCCCGCGGTACTCCTGCCCGGAGCCCTGTCGGGAGTGCGGCGCCTGCGCGACGCGGCCGCCGTGCTGCTGCCCGCCGCCGTGGTCGTCGGCCTCGTCTACCTGCCGTACGTCCTGGTCTCCCGCGCCTCGGTCCTCGGCTACCTCGGCGGCTACGCCGAGGAGGAGGGCTACGAGGACGCCTCGGCCCGCGGCCGGTACGCCCTGCTGCGCCTGCTGTTCCCGGACTCCTGGGCGCTGCCGCTGGCCGTGGCCGGCATGCTCGCCGTGATCTGGTACGTCGTGCGCCGCGGCGACCCCGAACGCCCTTGGAGCGGAGCCCTGCTGGTCACGGGCACCGCCTTCCTGCTCATGACCCCCGGCTACTCCTGGTACGCGCTCCTGCTGATCGCCCTGGTCGCCCTCGACGGCCGCTGGGAATGGCTCTCCATCGCCGCGGCGGGTGCGGCCGTCTACGTCGCCGGCCGGTCCCTCGGCGGCGAGACGGGCACCGTCGCGTACGCGCTCGCCGGCGCCGCCGTCCTGACGGGCTGGGCCGTGCGCCGTCGACGCACGGCAGCGGGCATCGCCGTCTTCGGCGTCGCACTGCTGATCGCCGTGCTTCTGTCCGGGCTCGCCGCCCGTCCCGTCCCCTCGACCGCCCTCCTCTTCCAGCGGGGAGGGGCGCTCGTCAGCGACGGATTCCCCGGGAAGTCGTCCTCCGTTCCCGTCCCGAGCCGTGCGTCCGAACAGGAGCAGCGCCATGCCCGCCCGTGATCTCGCCGAGCCCTACCCGTACGTGACCACCGACGACGCCGCGGTCGACGCGGTCCGCCTGCTGGCCGGGCAGAACCTGCCGGCGCTCCTCGTCCTCGATGCGGACGGCACCCCGTACGCCGTCGTACCCGGCTCCCAGCTCGTGCGCCAGCTGGTGCCCGGGTACGTGAGGGAGGACCCGCTGCTCGCCGCCGTCATCGACGAGCGGCACGCCGAAGCGATGACCGACTCGCTCGCGGGCAAGACGGTGGCCGAATGGCTGCACCCGCGCGAGTTCACGCCGCCCTACGTCGGCCCGGACTCGGGGACGATGCAGATCGCCGCCGTGATGGCCCGCACCCATGTCCCCCTCGTCGCGGTGATCGAACGCGGCGGGGCGGACGGCAAGGGCCGACTCCTCGGCGTCGTATCGGCAGCGGCTCTGATGCGCCACCTGCTCCGGGCGGGCGGCCAGGCGTGAGCGGCTGGCAGAGCTGGGCCGCCGTCGCCGTCTTCGCGGGCGTCTACGTCCTGATCATCACCGAGTGGATCCACCGTGTCGCCGCCGCCCTCGGCGGCGCCGCCCTGATGCTGGCCATCGGGGCGACCGACGACACGTCGGCCTTCCACTCGGATGAGACCGGCATCGACTGGAACGTCATCTTCCTGCTCCTCGGCATGATGATGATCGTCGGCGTCCTGAAGCGCACCGGCCTCTTCGAGTACCTGGCGATCTGGTCGGTGAAGAAGTCCAAGGCCAGACCGTTCCGGGTGATGGCCATGCTGGTGGTCATCACCGCGGTGGCCTCCGCGCTGCTGGACAACGTCACCACCGTGCTGCTGGTGGCCCCCGTGACGCTCCTGGTCTGCGACCGGCTGAAGCTGTCACCCATCCCGTTCCTGCTGGCCGAGGTCTTCGCCTCGAACATCGGCGGCACCGCCACCCTCGTCGGCGACCCGCCCAACATCATCATCGCCAGCCGGGCCGGGCTCACCTTCAACGACTTCCTCGTCCACCTCGCCCCGCTCGCCGCGGTCCTGACCCTCGTCATGGTGCTGCTGTGCCGGGTGATGTTCGCCAGGCACTTCGTCTACGACGAGAAGCGCGCCGCCGAGATCATGGAGCTGCGCGAACGCGAGGCGATCAGGGATCCCCGCCTGCTGATCCAGGGCCTGAGCGTCCTCGCCCTGGTCGTCGCCGGATTCGTCCTGCACCCCGTGCTGCACTACGAGCCCAGCGTCGTCGCCCTCCTCGGTGCCGGCCTGCTCATCGCGATCTCCAAGGTCGAGACCGGAGAGGTGCTGGGCGAGGTGGAATGGCCCACCCTCGCCTTCTTCGCGGGCCTGTTCGTGATGGTCGGCGCCCTCATCGAGACCGGAGTCATCGGCGAGCTCGCGGGACAGCTCGCCGACGTCATCGGCGGAGCGCGGGTGGGCGGCACGATGCTCCTGCTGGGCGGTTCCGCCGTGCTCTCGGGGATCGTCGACAACATCCCCTACGTCGCCACGATGGCCCCCATCACCAGTGAGCTCGTCACCGGCATGGGAGGCGACCCCGACCACGTCCTGTGGTGGGCCCTCGCCCTCGGCGCCGACCTCGGCGGCAATGCGACCGCCGTCGGCGCCTCCGCCAACGTCGTGGTCCTCGGCATCGCCGAACGCAGCCGTCACCCCATCACTTTCTGGCAGTTCACCCGATACGGCCTCGTCGTCACCGCCGTCACCGTCGCCCTCGCCGCCCTCTACCTGTGGCTGCGCTACTTCGCTCTCGCCTAGGGGGTGCCTGTCCGAGGAGTTCGGCCCCGCAGCCTCGCCAGGACCCGCGTGCCGATCTTGCCCAGTCCGAGGAGCACCACGTGCCCGGACAGGCCGCGCGGGGGTCTGCGCAGGGCCATGGCGGTGGGGAACGCGCCCAGGGCTTCCAGCGCGGCCGCCACCAGGACCGGAAGCAGGAGCAGGCCCACGAACCCGGACAGGATCTGCAACACCTGCTGCTGCGTCGAGGCGTCCACCACCGGGTCGTTGATCGCGAAGATGTGTTCCTCCAGGTGCTGGCCGAGCTCGCGGTGGTAGAGCCGGATCACCAGCCGCAGCCCCGCGGCGGCCAGCACCCTCCTCGTCCGGCTCCGCCTCCAGTACCCGCAGCTCCCGTACCGGCAGCCGCTCCCCCGCCGGCCTGGCCGACGCTCGCCCGAACCGCCCCAGGTACCGCACCCGTTGACGCCCCACCACGGGCTGCGACTGACGAGCGGCCGGCACCACGAGCGTCACCCGCTCCTGGTACACGTCGCGGAGCTCGGCGGCCAGCCGACGGGCGAGTCCGTCGTCACCGCAGACCACCATCCTGCCCGCCACGTCCGAAAGTTGAACCTGCCCGGGAATCTGCACGCGCACAGGATGCCTGCCCGGATTCCGGTGGGCATCGGTGGCCGCTCGGGTCTGCTGCGGCCCGTGCCCCCGCCGCGACGACGCAATCCGGATGACCCCGGCCCTCCTGCCTGGGCGGGCCGAGCCAAGCTGTAGGAAGCTGGAAGTGGGGCGTCATCGAAGGAGATGGACCTCATGACGAGCCGAGTGACCGTGGGCCTGGACGGCTCCCCTGAAAGCAGTGCGGCGGCCCGCTGGGCTGCCCACGAGGCCGAGCTGCGGGGCGCGTCCCTGGACCTGGTCCACGCCGAGGAATGGCTGGAGGATCCGCCGCTGCCGGTCGCGACCACCGAGGAACGCCGCCACTGGGCCGAAGGCGTCCTCCGCGAGACGGCCGACGAGCTGCGCCGCGAACATCCTTCACTGGAGATCTCCACGCGCCGGGTGGGAGGCCTGCCCTCCGTGGCCCTCGCATCCGCCGCGAAGGATTCCGACCTGCTGGTACTCGGCTCCCGCGGGCTCGGCAGCATCGCCGGCTTCCTCGTCGGATCGACGGGATCGGCCACCATCGCCGAGACCGAGCGCCCGGTCGTGCTCGTACGATCCGCCGACCACACGGGAATCCCGTCCGGCGGCGTCTCCGAGCCGGGTCCTGTCGTGACCGGTGTGGACGTCCGCCACGCCAGTGACAGACTGCTCGCCTTCGCCTTCGAAGAGGCCGCCCATCGCGACGGCAGGCTGGTCGTGGTCCACGGATGGTCTCCGCCCCCGGTCCTGAGCTACGCGCCGGCGCTCGACGCCGGGGTCCTCGCGGAGATCGCTCACGGCGTCGCCACGGAACTGGACGGGATCCTGGGCCCGTGGCGGGACAGGTACCCTTCGGTGACCGTAGAACCGCGCGTGACCATCGGTCAGGCGGCGACCCAGATCCTCGATGCCGCCGCCGGCTCCGCCCTCGTCGTCGTCGGCCGGCGCATCCGCCACTCGCCGTTCGGCCTCCACATCGGCCCGATCACACACGCCGTGCTGCACCACGCGACCTCGCCGGTCGCCGTGGTCGCCCACGAATGATGCGACGTCCTCACGGATACGCCGCCTCCAGCAGGTCCACGGCACGCTCGTCGATCTCGCTCCAGCTCGCCAGGTCGGCGGCGATCAGCTCCTCGGTCAGTCGCCGGTCGAGGGGGACGCCCAGCCGTGCACAGACCTCCTGCCAGTAGCCGGGCCCGGTGACCTCTATCCGCTGGCTGACGCTCGGCTGAGCCTGGCCTGCAGGAGGAGGAGGGCGATGTCGTCGGTGCGTGGTGCGGCGCGTTCGGCGTGCTGAAGAAGAGTGTCGGCCAGGGAGTTCAGGTTCTGGTGTCCGGCTCGGGTGAGTTGGCTGGCGAGGTCGGTGATGGCGTCGTCGATGTCGGTGCCGGGGGTTTCGACGAGCCCGTCGGTGTACAGGGCGAGCAGGGCTCCGGGAGAGAACGGGATGCTGGTGGTGACGTAGTCGGCTTCAGGGTCGATACCGAGGAGGAGTCCCGGCGGCAGGTGCAGGACTTCGGTGCGGCCGTCGGGGTGGCGCAGGAGGGGCGGGGGGTGTCCGGCAGTGGCGAGGTGGGCGCGCTGGTGGGCGAGGTCGAGGTGGGCGTAGAGGCAACTGGTGAACAGGCCGGGGTCGAGGTCGGTCAGGAGCCGGTTGGTGCGAGCGAGGACTTCGCCGGGGGGTGTGCCGGCGGTGGCGTGGGCGTGGACGGCGGTGCGGACTTGTCCCATGAGGGCGGCCGCGTTCATGTTGTGGCCCTGGACGTCGCCGATGGCGGCGGCTGCGGTGGTTGCGTCGCAGCGAATGAGGTCGTAGAAGTCGCCACCGATGTCGATGCGGCGGTCGGCTGCTTGGTAGCGGGCGACGACGTCCAGGCCGGGGATCACGGGGAGGGTGTGGGGCAGCAGTCCGGATTGAAGGGTGCGGGCGAGCTGTTGGCTGGTGTCGAACAGGCGGGCCCGGTCGAGGGCTTGGGCGATGAGTCCGGCCACTGAGGTCAGCAGGGCGCGTTCGGCCGGGGGAAAGGGGCGGGGGTGGTCGTAGGCGAGAACGAGCGAGCCGACAGTGCGGCCGGAGGCGATCAGGGGCAGGAAGGCCCAAGCGGCCATCGTGTCCTGGTGGACGGCTGGAGGATGGTCGCGCTTGAGGTCGGCGAAGGTGGCGAAGAAGCTCGGGGTTCCGGTGGCGAGGACGCGCGCGGCAGGGGTGTCGGAGGTCAGGGGCGCGGCGTCGAACCGGTCCATGAGTTCGGCCGTGTAGCCCCGGAAGCCTTTGATGCGCAGGCGACCCTCTTCCGCGGTCATCAGGGCGAGGGCTTTGGGTCCGAACGCGGGGACGATCTGGTCGGCGGCCAGGTTGACCACGTCGCCTACTCCGGCGGCCTCGGTGAGGGCGGCCGCCAGGTGTGTCAGGTGGTACAGCGCCATCGCGCCCACCGGTTCCGCGGTTGACGGGGGATGTGGTCCGCGGGGCGGGTGAGGGGCGGGGGCAGTCGTGGCGGGGGTGATGTGCACGCTGATGCCGCGCTGGTCGGGGTAGAGCTGGAAGTGCAGCGGCTGGTCGGGGGGGCGCAGTGCGGTGAAGGAGGTGGGCTGGCGGGCGACGACCGCGGCCCGGTAGCGGTCTTCGAAGACGGGGTCGCGAAGCCACAGCAGCACCTCCCAGGGCCGCCTGCCGACCAGGGTGGCGGCCTCTGCGCCGACCATGTCGGCGGCGGCGGGGTTGATGAAGGTGAGCCGGCCGTCGAGGTCGAGCGCGCAGCAGCCCACGGGCAGCCGCTCGGTGAATTCCAGAGCGGCCCGAGCCTCGGCGGGGTCGGCATCGCGGGAGGGTTGCGGTGGCAGCAGCCGCGGTTCCTCGGGCGGCTGCACCGGCCGACCGCTGTCGGCGGCCTGCTGCACCATGAGTCCCGCGCGCCGGCAGCAGGCGGTGATCACACCGCGTTCGTGATCGCTGAGCCGCGCGGGATGCCGGACAGGCCACAGCAGTACCAGCCCGCCCCACACCGCGGTGGCCGCGCTGGTGAGGGGGGCTGCGGCCAGCATGAAGTCGTACGGCAGCACGATCCCGAGCCGTGGATAGCGGCGCGCGACCTCTTCCTGGCTGCCCAGCCACACCAGGCTGCGCTCGCGCATGGCGTCGGCCACCGGGATGGGCACGTCCGTAGGGATCCGTGACCACGGTGCGGTGATCTGCGAGGAAGCACCGGAGGCCACCGCAAGCCGCAGCATCTGCTCGCCGGGCGCCAGAAGATACAGCAGCCCCACCGAGGCGTCCGTGTCGCGCATGACCTGCGCCAGGGCCGCGTCAAGCTGCTCCAGGCGGTCGGCGTCACGGGCTGCGGCGGGCTCGTGCATGTGCTCACCCCGTCCTGGCGAGGAGGTGCTACGGATGCGCCCGAGGCGCGGCCATGAGCTCCAGCCGGGCACGTACCAGCCACACCTCACCCATAGTCGAACGATACGTCCGCCGTACGGTGACGGCATCCGTCTCATGCGGCACAGGAAAAGGGGCGGTGGGCAGCCCCTCTGCTCGATGCAGGGGACGGTCACTCGCCGTGGCACGCGCGTCAGCCGTACGTGGCCACCGTCCGCCCGCCTGCTGCCCCACCACGCCCGCGTCAGGCGTCGAGTGCGGTGAAGCCTCCGACGATCGCCCCGTAGCCGATGTGGGCGCAGACGGTGACCAGGGGTGTACTCGGCCCGTAGTTGAGCATCAGAAATCCGGGCGGTTCCAGCAGCGCTGTCTGTGGGGCGCTGGTCAGCGGGCTGCCCATGCGCGGGTGGACGAGGGGCAGCAGGATGTTGACGAGTGCGGTGCCGGCGAACAGGCCGTGGGCGAGCCCGAACAGGGCACCCAGCCACCAGCCCGTCCGGTCGATGGCCACGAAGACGGCGAAGTAGACGAACGCGAAGACCTGGCCGTTGAGGAAGTGCATCAGGTAGCCGATGGCCTTGGCGCGGGTGCGGTTGACGGTCACGGCCGTGCCGAGCAGGAACGGCAGATCCATGCGGGTCAAGCGCAGTTCGCTGGCCGCCCGCAGCGCGGTGGTCAGCGCGAGGGTGCCGACGAAGGCGCCTGCGGCGGTTCCCCACGCGTTCACCGTGCTGCGTCCTTGCTTGCGGCGGCGATGGCGCAGGCGGCGCTGATCAGTGCCAGGTGGCTCAGTCCCTGGGGCAGGTTCCCCAGGAAGTCACCCGTGGCCGGGTCGATTTCCTCGCTGTAAAGACCGACGTCGTTGGCGAGGCCGACCAGCTCGTCCATGAGCTCGATGGCCTGCGGGAGGCGGCCGGTGCGGGCGAGGGCTTCGACGAGCCAGAAGGAGCAGGCGAGGAAGGCGCCTTCGCCGCCCGCGAGGCCGTCTTCCCCCACGTACCGGTCGACGTACGGCCCGTGCCCCAACCGGCGGGCCAGGGTGCTGATCGTGGCCCGCATGCGGTGATGGTCGCCACCCCCGTATCCGTAGAGGTGGCCCAGCAGAACGGCGGCGTCCAGGTCGTCGCCGCCGGCGGCGCGCACGTAGCTGTTGCGGCGGGGTGAGAAGCAGCGGGTCTCGATGAACGCGGCGATCGCGTCGCGTGCCGCGTCCCAGCGGGGCAGGTGCCGGTCGGGGATCAGGCCGCGTTCGGCGAGGTCGGCGGCGCGATCGAGTGCCACCCAGCACATCATTTTCGACTGGGTGAAGTGCCGGGGTGTGCTGCGGACCTCCCAGATGCCCGCGTCGGGCTGCTGCCAGGCGGTGCAGACGAGGTCGGCGAGTTCCGCCAGGCGGCGTGCGACGTCCGCATCCAGCCCTCCCCTGGCCTGCGCGTAGAGCCAGGCGGTTTGCATCAGCTCTCCGTAGGTGTCCAGCTGGACCTGACCCACGGCGGCGTTGCCGACTCGGACGGGCTCCGAGCCGCCGTAGCCCTCCCAGGGCAGGGTCTTCTCCGGGGTGCGGTGGCCGCCGTCCAGCCGGTACAGCACGTTCAGGGCCGGGTGCGTGAGCTGGGAGGCGTGCATCAGCCACCAGAAGTAGGCGTGGGCCTCCGCCGGGCAGCCGAGCCGCAGGAAAGCCGCCAGGGTGAAGGCGGAGTCGCGCACCCAGGAGAAGCGGTAGTCCCAGTTGCGCTCGCCGCCGATCTCCTCCGGCAGCGAGCTCGTCACCGCCGCCGCGACCGCCCCGGAAGGGGCGTGGACCAGCAGCTTCAGCACCAGCAGGCTGCGCATCACCGCCTGGTGCCACCGCCCGGTGTACAGGCGGTCGTGCGCCCAGCTCTGCCACGCCGTACACGTTGCCTCCAGACGCGCCTCGCACTCGGAGCGGGCGGGCAGGACGAGAGGCTCCTGGTGGGCGAAGGGCATGGCGAGCAGTGCACGTCGGCCTCCGACGAGCTCGAAGCGGCCGCTGATGGCATCCCCGTCGCACAGGGGCTCGCCCGCCTCCCAGGCACAGAGCGCGAGTGCATCGCGTCCGGCTGTCGCCACCAGGACGCCGTCGCGCCGGGCGAGCCGGGTGCGCCGGGTGCCGTAGCCGAAGCGGGGCTGCACGCTCCAGACCAAGGGCACGGACCCGGACAAGCCGTCCACGCGCCGCAGCAGCTCCCGCATGGGCGTGAGCGTCGTGTCGTCGTGGAGGGTGAGGGCGTCGGTGACCCGCGCCGTGCCGTCGGCCGTGACGAAGGTCGTCTCCAGGACGTTGGTGCCCGGGACGTAGCGGCGCTCGGTCCGGTAGGGCACGGACGGTGCGAGCGTGAACCGGCCGCCGCGGACGGAGTCCAGTACGGCGCCGAACACCGCGGGCGAGTCCAGGTCGGGCAAACACAGCCAATCCACCGCCCCGTCCCGGGCGACCAGCGCGGCCGTGCGGCCGTCACCGATCACCGCGTACTCCCGCAGCGGAGCGTAACCGGCCAGGCGCACGCCCCTGGCCGACGGGTCCGGGGCGGTTCCCGTTTCCGCCCGGCCGCTGATGCTTCCCATGAGACAACTCTCCCCCGTGGGCTGCTGACCCGCCTGGTCCGCACGGCCCCCTGGCTCGAGGGTGGGGCGTCACGGCACAGGCGAGCTGCGGGTGACCACACCAGGGCGCCGGTGCGCTACCCGGCGACCTCGTCCAGTGGCACATGGGGGTCGCTGAGCCTGTCCCGGTCGACCCGGATCCTCGTACGGACCAGGTGTTGAACCGACTCGTTGACGTCCCAGACGTTGACGTTCATACCGGCCAGTACCCGGCCCTCGGCAAGCCAGAACGCGATGAATTCACGGGTGTCCGTTCGGCCCCGGAAGACGACCTGGTCGTAACCGTCGGGTTCGACGAAGCCGGTGTACTCCATGCCCAGGTCGTACTGGTCGGTGAAGAAGTAGGGCATGCGGTCGTATGCGACGTCCTGACCCAGCATCGCCTTGGCCGCGACCTGCGGCTGGTTGAGGGCGTTGGCCCAGTGCTCGACGCGGAGGGGCTTGCCCAGCAGCGGGTGGAAGGCGTTCGCGACGTCTCCGGCGGCATGGATGTCCGGGTGGGAGGTGCGCAGCTGGGCGTCGACGCGGATGCCGTTGTCGACGTCGAGGCCGGCGTCGGCGGCGAGCCGGGTGTTGGGGGTGATGCCGACCCCGACGATGACGGCGTCCGCGTGGATGCGGCCGCCGTCGGCAAGCAGCACTCCGTTCGCTTTCCCGCCGACGGCGGTGATTTCGGCTACCTTCACACCGCAGCGAAGATCGACCCCGTGATCCGTGTGCAGGTCGGCGAAGACCTGCGCCACTTCACGCCCCAGCACGCGCAGCAAGGGCAGTTCCGCCGTTTCCAGGACCGTCACCTCCACGCCGGCTGCACGGGCGGCGGCCGCGGTCTCCAGACCGATCCAGCCGGCGCCGATCACCGCGATGCGGGATGCGGACCGGAAGGCTTGCTTGATGCGGTCGCTGTCGGCGAGGCGGCGCAGGTAATGGACCCCGCCGGAGTCGGCTCCGGGTACGGGCAGGCGGCGCGGTGAAGAGCCGGTGGCCAGCAGCAGCTTCGCGTATCCGAGCCGGCTGCCGTCGGCGAGGGCCACCTCGTGTCCGGCCGGGTCGATCGCGGTGACGGTGGCACCCAGGCGCAGGTCGACGTCATGTTCGGCGTACCACGGGGACGGGTGGACGTAGACCGTCTCACGCTCGTCCTTGCCCAGCAGGTAGCCCTTGGACAGCGGCGGCCGTTCGTAGGGGCGCTCGCTCTCCTCTCCGAGCAGGACGACAGGGCCGTCGAAGCCCTCTTCCCGGAGGGTCTGCGCTGCCTTGGCACCAGCCAGGCCGGCTCCGACGATCACGAATGCCGAGTGCGTGGCCATGTCCTCTCCTTTGCTGCGGCGCGCTCGGTGTGCAGTTCGGTGTCCAGTTGCTCGAACAGCTCGTTGCCGGAGGCCGTGAACGTGGCTATGCCCTCATCCTCCAGGACAACCACCACGTCGTCATAGGACACGCCGAGCCCCTCCAGGTCGTTCAGTACCTGCCGGGCGTGCGCGTATGTGCCATGGATGGTGTCCCCGTGGATGCGGCCGTGGTCCGCGACCGCGAGCAGGGTCTGCTCGGGCATGGTGGTGACCACGCCAGGTGCCACCAGGTCGTCGACGTAGCGGGTGTCGGCGTAGGCGGGGTCCTTGACGCCGGTGGAGGCCCACAGTGGGCGTTGCGGACGCATCCCGGCCGCCTCCAGGACCTTCCATCGGTCCGATTCCCGGGCCCGCTCGAAGCGCTGGTAGGCCAGGCGTGCGTTGGCGACCGCGGCCTGCCCGCGCAGCTTCTGCGCCTCGGGTGTGCCGATCGCGTCGAGTCGGCTGTCGATCTCGGTATCCACTCGGCTGACGAAGAAGGAGGCCACCGACGCGATGGACGCCAGGTCACGTCCCGCCGCGTGCGCCCGGCCCATGCCGTTCAGGAAGGCGCGAAGCACCTGGTCGTAGCGGTCCAGGGAAAAGATCAGCGTCACGTTGATGCTGATGCCCTCGGCGAGTGCGGTGCTGATCGCCTCCAGGCCCTCCTGCGTCGCGGGGATCTTCACGAACAGGTTCGGCCGGTCCACCAGCCACCACAGGGCCCGCGCCTCGGCGACCGTTGCCGCCGTGTCGTGGGCGACGCGCGGGTCCACCTCGAGCGATACCCGCCCGTCGACCCCGTCACTGGCCTCGTACACGGGGCGCAGGATGTCGCAGGCCCAGCGCACGTCGAACGCGGTCAGCAGCCGGACGGCTTCCTCGACCCGCACCCCGCGCCGTGCCAACTCACCGACCTGCTCGTCGTAGCGGTCACCCGAGCGGATCGCCTTGGCAAAGATCGTCGGGTTGCTGGTGATGCCCACCACCCGCAGTTCACCCACGAGGTCGGCCAGCCGGCCACCGGCGAGCCGCTCCCGGCTCAGATCGTCCAGCCAGACCGCTACGCCTTCGGCGGCCAGCCGGTCCAGATTCTCACTCATGGTCTTCTCCTTCCGGCCGATTCCGGCCTCCACCCGGGGAGGGGGCGCGGCTGCCACGGCAGGCCGTGCGGGTGGGCCGGTACAGCGCCCACCCGCCTCTGCGTCTTCTGCGGCCGCTGCCGTCAGTGCGAGGGCTGCTCGCGGTGGTAGCGCTGGGCGAGCCGGGCCAGGGCCACCGCGCCGAGCAGCAGGCCGAAGTCGCGCAGCGCGATGTCGTAGTGCCCAGGGATGGTCAGCAGGTTGACGATGATGCCGGCGAGCCATCCGGCGACCAGCCAGCCCCCGAACCGCGGGACGGTGGCGACGACCAGTCCGGCCACGATCTCGACGACACCGACGGCGTACATGGCCGCCTGGGCGCTGCCCGGGACGATGTCGTCGATCCACGGTGCGAGGTAGAGGGGCCAGTCCACGAGCAGGTTGGTGAATTTGTCCAGCCCGAACAGGATCGGCGCGACGGTGAACCCGGTGCGCAGGATGACGAACGCCTGGTAGCCGGGGTCGGTGAGTGCGGCCCGCCGTGGGGTGACGGACGCGGCGGTTGAGGTGGGGGACGACATGACGCCTTCCTTCTAT
This sequence comes from Streptomyces sp. NPDC046303, assembly GCF_055588085.1. Classification (NCBI taxonomy): domain Bacteria; kingdom Bacillati; phylum Actinomycetota; class Actinomycetes; order Kitasatosporales; family Streptomycetaceae; genus Streptomyces; species Streptomyces sp. NPDC046303. Next base: position 85,067 of record NZ_JBVJFA010000010.1, on the reverse strand, counting down.
CGAGAACTCTTACTAGCAATAGAAGTACGCGCATCTTCTTTAGTCAATGGTTTTGTGTTTTACACTGGTGTTCGTGGACGACCCGAAAGAAGCACCCAGGACCGACGTCTCCGCCGTGGCCGCGCTCGACGAGCCGACCCGCAGGAGGCTGTACGAGCACGTCGTGCGCCAGCCGGGACCGGTCAGCCGCGACGAAGCCGCCGAAGCCCTCGGCCTCGGCCGGCCGACCGCGGCCTTCCACCTGGACCGCCTGGCCGAGGAATCCCTGCTCGACGTCGTCTACGAGCGGCGCAGCGGTCGCACCGGCCCGGGAGCCGGCCGGCCGGCCAAGCTGTACAAGCGCTCCGGCAAGCAGGTCACCGTCAGCCTGCCGGAGCGGCACTACGAACTCGCCGGACGGCTCCTCGCCCAGGCGCTGGAGGAATCCGAGGCCACCGGCGAACCGGTGCGGACCGTCCTGCACCGAAAGGCACACGAGCTGGGCAGACAGCTCGCCGGACAGGGACACGAACAGGGACAGGGACAGGCGGGCGTCTTCGACCTGCTGGAAGGCCACGGGTTCGAACCCCGCCACGACGGAGACACCATCGTGCTCGGCAACTGCCCCTTCCACGCCCTCGCCCGCGACCACACACAGACCGTGTGCGGAATGAACCTCCACCTGCTGCGCGGCGTGCTGGAAGGACTCACCGAAGACAGCCTCCAGGCGTGCCTGGAGCCCAGTCCCGGCCACTGCTGCGTCCGCCTGCAGCCTGCCTCCCCACCGCCCACGAGGGCGCGGCGCCCCTGAGAACGGCCACCGCCCGGCGCCCGCAGGACCTTGCCCGCCTACGAGGAGTACGTCATGGACTTCGCCACACCGGCCCCGGCCACGGCAGTGGATGAGGCCGGCCTCTCCCCCGGCATCGCCGCCCTATCCGCGCCCCGGAGCACGACGCCGTCCGTCACCCCGTTGCGCGTCGTCCACGACACCGGCGGCATCGATCTGGCCGAAGCCGAACGCGCCGCCGCCCGGTTCCTCGATGCGCTCGGCATCGACACCGGTACCGAGAGCCTTCTCGACACTCCCGGCCGCATGGCCCGCGCGTACGCCGAACTGTTCAGCCCGCGCCCCTTCGACCTGACGACCTTCCCCAACGACGAGGGATACGACGAGCTCGTCTTGGCGCGCAGCATCCCTGTGCGATCGGTGTGCGAGCACCACATGCTGCCCGTCGTCGGCACCGCCCACGTCGGCTACCTTCCGGGCCACCGCATCCTCGGCCTGTCCAAACTCGCCCGTGTCGTCGAACACTTCGCCTGCCGCCCCCAGGTTCAAGAACGCCTGACCAAGCAGGTCGCCGACTGGCTGCAGACTCAGCTGGAGCCCAAAGGCGTCGGCGTCGTGATCGAAGCCGAACACACCTGCATGACCCTGCGCGGCGTCCAGGCCACCGGCTCCAGCACCCTCACCTCCACCCTCCTCGGCACACTCCGGCACGACGCCCGCTCCCGCGCCGAATTCCTCTCGCTGACCGGCCTGACCGCCTGACCGCCTGACCGCGGACCACCTGACAAGTCGCCCTTCCCCGCTGCCCTCAGAGCGCGTGCCTCCCGGCCGCGCCCTTCGCCTGGTTCCGCCAGTGGGCGAGGCTTTCGGAGGTGGCGAGCGTGTGCGGATGGCCGGGGCCCAATACCTCGGTCATGGCCGTGAGCAGCTCTTCCAGGGCCGCTGCCGCGCCGGCCTCGTCCCCCGTCCGGCCTTGTGAGGTGGCGAGGTTGTGCCGGGCGATCAGGGTTTCGGGGTGGACGGGGCCGAGCAAGCGCACGAAGTCCCGCAGGACTTCCTGCAAGGCGGCCGTCGCTCCAGCCCCATCACCTGCCTTCCCTCGCCAGGTCGCCTGGTTACGGCGGGTTCTGAGGGTGTCGAGGTGATCGGGACCGAGCACCCGCACGCGGTCCGCGAGGACTCCGTCCAATGCGGCGACGGCTTCGGCTGGGTTGCCTGCCAGAGCATGTGCGTTGGCCAGGTTGTCGCGGGTGGTGAGGGTGTCGGGGTGGTCGGCGCCGAGCAGCGGGACCTGGTCCGCCAGCACGTCCTGCAAGGCGGTGATGGCTCCGGCCGCGTCTCCTGCCTGACCGCGCCACGTGGCGATGTTGACGCGTGTGGCGAGGATGTCGGGGTGGTGGCGGTCAAGTACGGCCAATCGGTCTCTGAGCAGTGCCTCGAAGCCGGCGACCGCGCCGGCGGCGTCGCCGGCCATGCCCCGCCAGTCGGCGAGCTCGTGACGGATCATGAGGACATCCGGATGCGTGGGAGCGCATTTCTGTTCCACTGACTCCAGCAGCTCCTCGAGGAGCCCGACGGCCCCTGCGGGGTTTCCGGCGGTCCCCTGCCAGGTGGCCAGCTGATGGCGGGCGCCCAGAGTGTCAGGGTGCTCGGGACCCAGCAACGCCAGGAGATCGTCGAGCAGCTCCCGGAAGAGCGCGGCAGCTCCGGCCGCGTCGCCCGCCTCCCCCTGCCACACGCCCCATTCGCGGCGGACGGAGAGGGTGTCGGGGTGCCCGGGGCCCATGGCTCGTTCGAGGTCTTCCAGAAGGTTCCGGAGGGTGGTGCCGGCTCCGGCGGCATCACCCGCCGCCCCCTGCCAGACGGCGAGGTGGTGGCGGGTGGTGAGGGTGTGGGGGTGGTCCGCACCGAGGACGTGGCTCATGTCGTCCGCCACCCGCTCCAGTGAGAGGGCGGCTTCTACCGGGTTCCCGTCCTCACCTCGCCACAGGGCGAGGGTGCCGCGGGCGATGAGGGTGCGGAAATCGCCGGGGCCCAGCACTTCGTTCATGTCGTGGAGGAGGTCCACCAGTGCCGTGGCGGCCCCGGCCGCCCCGGCCTCATCCCCTGCCGCCCTCCGCCAGCGGATGCAGTTGTAGCGGGTGGTGAGGGTGTACGAGTGATCAGGGCCGAGCAGCCGTTCCATGTCCGCCGGCAGCGCCTCCAGACTGCGTGCGGCGCCTGCTGCGTCGCCGGCCTCGCCCTGCCAGAGCGCGCGATTGGCGCTCGCCGCGAGAGCGACCAGGTGACTCGGCCCCAGCACGCGGTCCACATCCTCCTGCAGCCCCTCCAGCTCGGTTGCCGCGCCTGCTGCGTCCCCGGCCCGCCCCTGCCACTGCGCCAGGTTCTGGCGTGCGACAAGAGCGTCCGGATGCGCCGTCCCCAGGTGACGGCCGGTGGCCTCGACAAGGTGCTCGTAGTAGTCGATGGCGGCGGCGACCTGCCCGCTGCCACCGAGGCTGTTGCCGGCGCGGAACAGCACGACGTGGGCCCCGTCCCCGGGGCGGTACAGGGCTTCTTCGGCGTGTTCGGTGAGCGCCAGGGTGTTGGCACGCAGGTTCTGGACCAGCAGCGTGGCGCTGTCGACCGCGGGCCAGGCAGCTGCGAGGGCGTCGGCCGCGGTGCGGGCGAGCCGGTGCCTGGACTGAGGGCCGAGAGTGTCGCGGACCGCGCGCTGAACCAGTTGGTGGACTCGTACGGCTTGATCAGGGATGCGCGGCGTGTAGTCCACCAGGCTCAGGCGGTGCAGCACCCACAGCGTTCTCGAACGGTCTTCGTCTGACAGCGCCGCCGACACTTCGGATGTCCGGGACGAGGCGCCGCGGTGGTGGGTCAGGTAGGCCAGTGCCGGGGCACTGGTCAGCACGGATTCGGGGATACCGTTGGGATCGAGCATCGAGGCGAGATGGAGCATCGGCCCGGCCGCCCCTGCCGGTGCCAGTTGATTGGCGCGGTCGATCGAGAGTGACCAGGCAGCCGCCACGCTGGTGGCCTGATCGTCGGGGAGGCCGGACGCATCGGGCAGGACGTGGGTGAGGCAGCGCGTGCGGTCGGCCAGCAGGTCCCGGTAGGCGGCACAGGTGAGGTCGGTGTCGACCAGATAAGCGGCGGCCTGGGACAACGCCAGTGGCAGCTGCCCCAGGTCAGCGGCCAGGGCCGCGAGCTGTTCATCCGGCTCGCGGCGGCCACAGGCGTCCAGCGCGGTGGTGAGGTAGGCGGTTGCCTCGGCAGGGCTGAACAGACCCACTTCGACCCGAAGACGTTCCTTGCTGCGGGTGAGAGCGGCATCACGGCGACGGGTGGTCACCAGGGTGCGTCCGCACGGGCTTGCCGGCGGCCACAGTCCGCGTACGTCGGCGGGATCGGCCAGATCGTCCAAGACCACCATCCAGCGACGGCCGACACCACCGCCCTTGGGCTCCAGCCAGGCCAAGAACGCGTCGGCGGCCTGCTTGGGGTCGTTTCCGTCGGCGCCGAGGATCTCGACGGCGGCTTGGGCATAGGCGGCGACGACCGCGGGGCGGCCGGCAGCGGTAACCCACACCAACAGGTCCAATCGCCCGCTCTGCAACAGGGTACGGGCGTGGTGGGCCGCCAGCTGGGTCTTGCCGGTTCCCCCCATTCCCGTGAGCACCAGCCCTGACGGTCCGCCACTCGCACCGAAGACTGCCCGCTCCAGTTGTTCGACCGCAGCGCGGTTCTGGAAGCAGTCCGCCTCCCTCGGCAACACCCCGACCTGGTGCGGCCACGAAACTGCGGGGCGGGGTACCGCGTGGACCGTCACGTGGTCGGCGCGACCGACCGCGACGCCTCCACGATCGGCGTGGATCGCGGTGAGCGCCGTGCCGGGACTGCCACTCGGAGCCGGAAGGACGCCGGGTCCGGTCAGCCCTGGTCCGGACCCGGCGACGAAGGGGTTCCGATGGTCACGTCCCGCATGCGCCAGGCCGCTACGGCTCCACGGTCGGCACTGATGCTCACGCCGTCGCCGATGGCGACTCCGCGAGCGCCGGCCGACACCTGGGCGCCAGAGGTGTGCTGCGCCAGCAGCGACCGCAGTTCCTCGACGACCTGGGCGCGGTCGGCCCCCTCGACACCGGCCAAAAAGTCCTCGATGCGCGTCTGCCACACCGCTTCCTGGCGGACATGCGCCCGCTCCGCGTCCGGCCCCTCCAGCTCGGCTGCCGTCCGCTCCAGACGCTCCAGCTCCGCCCGCTCACGCTGGTCATCCCCCCGACCGAACAAACGGGCCATCGAGCGGCTGAACCGGGCCCACGCATCCGTGCCGGCCGCCTGGACCACGGCCGTCCCTCCGGCTGCGGCCAGCACCATCAACTCCTGCTCCAGCATCCACACCCCCCGGTCCTCGCACTTGGCAGCAAGGTAGCGTCACCGGCCGTCCCACGCTGCGTAATGGCGAAATCACCCTTCGGCGTGCTCCGGCGGCCTTCGCTGCGACCTGCGCGGACAGCCCTGCCCCGGCCAGCCGGCCCACAGTCTTCTCGGCCCCGCACATGCCGGAGTGCACCAGCAGCAGAGCGCCGCCGGGGCGCAGCAGAGCAGAAACGGTCGCGCACATCCGGTCGATCACGCCGCGTCCGTCCGGGCCGGCGTCCCAGGGCGCTGCGGCCCCCGCGAAGGCGATGGCACGCCCGGGGCGGGCACGTACGACGGGTTCGCCACGACCAACGAAGGGGTAACGGCGGGCGGGAGCGGGCTCACCGCAAAGGTCATGGTGGGACCGTTCTCGTCGTTTCTCGCCTCCGGCCTTTCAGGCTGCCGGCGGGAACCTGTCCCAGGCCCGGTGCTCGGCCAGGGCTGCGGTAACGGTCTCTACGACGGACGTACCGTCCTCCTCCAGGGCGATACCCGGGTCGTCAGCTGTGACCCCGGCAGTCTGGAGGAGCTGCTCCGCGCCGTTCCAGCCGCCGATGGCCTTGCCGTGCCGGTACGCCTCGGTGACGAGCAGGAGCACGCGCGGGTCGACGGCTTGCGGGGGCCGGGCGGTGCCGGCCTTGGCGTCGCGGGCGCCGTACGCGTCCGCTCCGGCCTGGGGCACGCCGGCAAGCAGGACGGCGTCGAATTCGGTGGAGCGGGCGGTGGCGTAGGTCCGCTGGACGGTGACCGGATCGCCGTTGGGGTCGAGGGTGCCGCCCGTCGGGGCGACGACGAGGGGCGTCATGCCTGCGTCGAGGATGGCTTGCCGGGCGGCCCGTACGCCGTCCAGGTCGGCCTCCGCGTCGGCGATGATGCCGATGACGCGGCCGTCGGTCGGCCAGGTCCTGCCCATCTGGGAGAGGGCCGGGCTGGGGTCGGGCTCGGCGAGCGGCTCGGTGGGCGCAGGGGCCGGCAGACCGAGTCCGGTGGCGACCTGTTCGCAGAGCCGCGGGTCGATGTTCGCCAGGACCTGGAGGGCGCGCACCTTGATGGACTGTTCGTAGCACTTGTTCAGTTCGAAGGTGTACGCGGCGATGATGTGCTCGCGCTCGGGCGCAGTCATGCTGAGCCAGAACAACCGCGGTTGGGTGAAGTGGTCCGAGAACGAGGCGGGCGCCTCACGGACCTTGCTCGCCGCCGGGAACTTCACCGGCGTTTCGATGAAGGCTCCCGTGTCGGCTCCGGCGAAGAAGGGGCAGCCGCCGTCGAGGCTGTTGGGGTGATAGGGGGCGACGCCGGTGTGGACGGCGGTCTGGTGCATGCCGTCGCGGAGCATGTCGTTGACGGGGGCGTGCGGCCGGTTGATCGGGATCTGCCCGAAGTTGGGGCCGCCGAGGCGGCTGATCTGGGTGTCGAGGTACGAGAAGAGGCGGCCGGCGAGCAGCGGGTCGTCGGTGACGTCGATCCCGGGGACCAAGTGTCCGGGGTGGAAGGCGACTTGCTCGGTCTCGGCGAAGTAGTTCTTGGTGTTCGCATTCAGCGTCATGAGCCCGACGGCCTGGACCGGCGCCAGTTCCTCCGGGACGATCTTCGTCGGGTCGAGGAGGTCGATGCCTTCGAAGGTCTGGTCCGGGGTGTCGGGAAAGACTTGGATGCCGAGCTCCCACTGCGGGTACGCACCGGATTCGATGGCGTCGAAGAGGTCCCGGCGATGGAAGTCGGGGTCCATACCGTTGATCAGCTGCGCTTCCTCCCAGACCAGGGAATGCACGCCCAGTTTCGGCTTCCAGTGGAACTTCACCAGCGCGCTTTCGCCGACCGCGTTGACCAGGCGGAACGTGTGGACGCCAAAGCCTTCCATCATCCGGTAGGACCTCGGGATACCGCGGTCGGACATGTTCCAGAGGGTGTGGTGCGTGGCCTCGGTGTGGAGGGACACGAAGTCCCAGAACGTGTCGTGCGCGCTCTGCGCCTGCGGGATCTCCCGGTCGGGATGCGGCTTGCCCGCGTGGATGATGTCGGGGAACTTGACGGCATCCTGGATGAAGAACACCGGGATGTTGTTGCCGACCAGGTCGAAGGTGCCTTCCTCGGTGTAGAACTTCGTCGCGAACCCGCGGGTATCACGCACCGTGTCCGCCGAACCCCGGGAGCCGAGGACGGTGGAGAACCTGACGAAGACGGGCGTCTCCACGCCCTTGGCGAGGAATGCGGCCTTCGACACCTCGCCCGCCGCCCCGTACCCGAGGAACACACCGTGAGCTGCGGCGCCCCGCGCGTGCACGACCCGCTCCGGGATTCGCTCGTGGTCGAAGTGCGTGATCTTCTCACGCAGATGGTGGTCCTGCAGGAGGACCGGCCCCCGCGGTCCGGCCTTCAGCGAATGGTCGGTGTCGTAGAGCCGTGCCCCTTGGGCGGTGGTGAGGTAAGCACCGCTCTGCGCCATGCGCGCCTGCTCCGCCCCGGTGGCCTGCCCGGTGGGACTCACGGTCTCCGGCCCTTCCTGGTCCGCTTTGGGCGGGAGGGGCTCCGCGGGCTGTGTCGGCTCGGCCACGCCCGGGGACACCGGTGCCGGCTTGCCCGGCAGGCCGTTCTCTTCCGGCTCCGACGCTTCAGGGCTGTGCTTGGTGGTCATCGTGTGTCTCCAGGGGTTGGGCTGCTGAACGCTTGAGCCATGACCGGGAAGCATCCGCTCCCAAACGGCGGCCGGGTGCTTCTCACCCGCCTCAGCGGCGTTCTGGGCATCTGCCCCGCCAGCAGCGCGGTTGCGCGTGCCTACCCACAGCCTGTCGGGTCCGCGGGCGGCCGCGAGCGGTCGGATCAGGGTGTGAAGAGGACTTTGGCGGCGCCGTCCTGCAGAGAGAGGATGTCGTCGACCCAGCGCCGCACGCCGGCCTGGCCCCTGCGCAGCGTGAGCCGTTTGTCGAACATGGTCAGCAGGGGCAGCGGAGCGGATCGGCCGCACGTCCGTAGACCCAGGTGCGGATGCCGCGTCGGCGGGCCCGCTCGTTTCCGTCGCTCCTGCCATGGCCGTGCCCCCACCGTGCGCGTGCCCCGCGCCGGACCGGCGAACCGCACTGTGGGCCTTCGCCGGTGCCCGGCGTCGTACCGCGAGTGTTTCGCTTTCCGACTGCGACCACGGGAGACCGGGCGCCACCGGCTGAGAGGTGCACCCGCTACCCGTTCCGCACCGCGGTCACTCTTCGCGGAGCACGCGGACGCTCGTGACCTCCGTGTCGACCGCGTCCGGCACGACCATGCCCGCCTCCACCCCTGTCCGCAGGTAGCGCAGAACATCCTGGGTAAGGCGCTCGCCGGGCAGGGCCGCCGGGATGCCGGGCGGGTACGGGGTCAGCATTTCGGCCGCGATCCGGCCGTCCGCCTCCTGCCAGGGCACCTGCTCCGTCCGGCCGAAGAAGGCATCGCGGGGCAGCGCCGCCTGCTCCAGCCTCAGCCGCGACGGCGATGGGACCTCCACGGGCTGCCCGGTCCGGAGCTCCGCGGCATGCTCGGCCAAGTCGGTCAAGGCCGTCAGCAGCACCTCGGCCGTGTCGCTGTCGTCGGCGTGGGTGAGCTGTGCGCTGATGCGGCGGTGGTCGGCGACGTGGAGGTTGATGCGGTGCTTGTCCCGCAGCCAGTCGGCGGCACGGTAGCCGGTCACCTCCCACGCCCTGATGTCGACGATGATCTGGAGCGGGTCCATGTCCGCCGCCCGGCCCGGCCCGCAGAGGTCGTCGCGGCCGTGCACGTGCATGCCGTCGATACGGGAAATCCGCTCACGGCTCTTCTGTGCCAGGGCGAGTGCGTGGTCGTAGAGCGGCTCGCCCTGCTCGACCATCTGTCGGCGCCAGCCGTCCAGCGCCGCGTAGACGAGGGACGAGGGGCTGGTGGTCCCCAGGAGGTCCTCACGGCTCTTGAGCACCTCCGGTTTTACCAGGTCACCCTGGAGGTGGAAGACGGAGCTCTGTTCGAGACCGGAGCCCATCTTGTGCACGGAGGTGACGCACACGTCCGCACCGGCGTCCATGGCCCAGGTCGGCAGGTCCGGGTGGAAGGGCAGGTGGGCGCCCCATGCCTCGTCGACGATCAGGGGCCGGCCTCGGCGGTGACAGACCTCGGCGATGGCGGCCAGGTCCGAGCAGGTGCCGTAGGGGGTCGGTGTGGTCACCAGCGCGCCGCGAGCGTCGGGGTGCTCGGCGAGAGCCGCCTCGAATGCCTCGGCGGTCGGCGGATGGGCGAGGTGGCGCTCGGCATCCCACTGTGGATCCACCCATACGGGCCGTATGCCCGAGAGGATCAGACCCGACACCACGGATTTGTGCGCGTCCCGGCCGACCAGCAGCTTCTCGTGCGGTCCGGCGACCGACAGCATGGCCGACTTCACCGACAGGGAACTGCCGCAGGTGGAGAAGAACGCATGGTCCGCCCCGACGGCGTCCGCCATCAGCGCCTGTGCTTCCTCGAGGACTCCGTGCGACGACGTGCGGTCGTCCAGGCCGCTGGTGGCGAGGACATCGGAGCGGAACACCGCTTCGCCGAGCACGGCCCGCACCCTCGGGTCGGCCCCCCGCCCCTGCTTGTGCCCCGGGGGCGTGAACGGGGTCTGCCCGCTTTCGTGATAGGCGGCCAACGCATCGAGTACCGGCGCTTTCGACTGGTCCATGCCTCGCGCCTGCCCCGAGGCCGCCGGCGAAAACGGACGCCGTCACGGGGCTGGACGGAGATGCCGCTCCAGCCAGTCCGCGACAGCGCGCGGTAAAGCCGACGGTTGTCCGCCCGCAGGAATTCGTGGCCCTCGTTGCGCAGCCTCAGCTGTCGTGCCCAAACCCCGCGGTAGCGTGCCGCGCGGACGAACTGCGCCGATTCCGTCGGCGGCACGTTCGTGTCGTGCTCCCCGTGGACGTCCGGCACAGGGGCGCGGAGTTGATCGATGCGGCCCATCGGGACAGGGAGCGCAGCGGTTCCCGGGCGTGTTCGGGGTGCCCGTACTTGGCGGCGGCGGACTGCGCGATCCACGGCTCGGCGGCGACGGACAGTCCTCGGGACCTGCCCTCCTCGTCCGGACGTACCCTCAGCAGGCCGCGAACTCCCGTTCTACGCCGCTGCGCAGCCAGAGCGTCCGCGCGTCGGCGGAGAACCGGCCGACGCGGACCGCGACGGACGAGCGCGAAACGGCCGTCCGCACTCACGTCGCACACCCGGAGGGAGGCAGCTCCGGCCTCCGCTGAACAGCAGGTTCGGTGCGGTTGCTGCGTCCGGGTCGACCAGACAGGCCGCCAGCCCGCCGCTGCAGGCGGGGCCGTCATGTTCGGACGCCTCTCCCCGTGTCTTTCCGCCGGCCGGCGACGCACCTTCCGCTTCGGCTGCAGGTGTCCCGGTCCGGCGTGCTCCGGGCGCACCGGGGACGGATGGGCGACCTCAGCGACCTGACGGCGAGGGCCGTGCCGTCCCGCGTCCAGCACCCGAGGTGGGCCGAACTCCCCGGCTCCGCGCCTGCGAGCACCTGGCCTCGGGTACCGTCCGGGCGCACGACGAGAACACGGGTGTGCTCCCCGCCCCCGGCGCCGCGGTGTAGGCGATCCAGCGGCCATCCGGCGACCAGGACACCTCCGTCACCGGGTCGGGGTCGGCGTCGGGGTCGGCGTCCAGCACATGCGCCTCCGTCCTCCGGGCGGGCCCGCTCCACAGCGTGGAAACTGCCGCGCCGATGCCGATGCCGATGCGCAGATGCCCGCGCCCCCACTCTCCTCTTCCGCGGCTCGGAGAGACAGGCAGGCCGGAGCCTTCGGGAGCCGCTGACGGCGGGCCCGCACCGCTCCGGAGCCTCTGCACCGGTGAGCGACACATTCAGACCTTGATCACTCCACACGCCGGGCATCGAAGGTGACGTCGTCCGCCGCGCAGATGTCTGCGGACATGTTGCAACGCATCATCCGCAGGGCCGCTTCGGCCAGGTCGGCGTCGATGTGGGCGACCGCGTCGGCCGCCACGACGACATCGAAGTGCCGGATGTGGGCGTCCAGAGCCGAGTACATCACGCACTGTTCGGTCACTTGCCCGCACAGGACGAGTCGCTCGGTTCCCAGTCGGCCCAACAGGTAGGCCAAAGGGGTTTCGTAGAAGATCGAGTGCCGCGCCTTGACGACGAAGAGCGAGTTCTCGTCGGGCGTGACCGGCTCCACCAGGTCACGGTGGCGGCCGTCGAGGGCAGCCCGCAGGATCTCGCCGTGGTGCGAGCGCCACTCCCCGAAATTGTCGTTCACATAGATGACGGGCGAGTCGCTCGCCCGGGCGTGCTTCAACAGTGCCGTGACCCCGTGGAGCGCCTCACGGACGGACGGGACCAGCGCTTCGGCGTCCTCGTGTGCGTAGGTATTGAGCATGTCGATCACGATGAGCGCCGTGCGAGGCATGGAAACCGCCGCCTCTCGTCCCGTCCATCCAGCCTGTGGCCATCCGTCGGCGGCACACCGCCGGGCCCGGACCCTCGAGGTCCAAGCCGCCTGATGCTCCCAGTCTCTGTCATTCGGGGCGGCGCCGCCGAAGGGATGTGCCGGCGGGGTCCACCACCGTCATGCGCGCGCCGCGACCGCTGGGGCCCGCGGCGCGCTGCGCACGTTTGAAAGCGCGACACGCGTGAAGAAGCGACTTAACCGGCCTCATCTCACGAAGCGGGAGACGCATCATGGGCATCATCGCGTGGATTCTCATCGGTCTGTTCGCCGGCCTCATCGCCAAGGCGATCATGCCGGGCAAGGACCCGGGCGGCATCATCATCACCATGCTCATCGGCGTCGCCGGAGGCCTCCTCGGCGGCTGGCTCGGCAAGGTCGTCTTCGGTGTCGATTCCATCGACGGCTTCTTCGACCTCTCCACCTGGATCGCCGCCATCATCGGCTCTGTCATACTCCTGGCCCTGTACCGCCTGGCCATCGGAAGCCGGCGCTCTCACCGGCACGCCTGACTGCGGCGGCGGCGGCGGCGCGTGGGCGTAGACGCCGCTCGCTTATTCGACACCGTTCAGGCCGCATGCGCAGGGCCGGCCGCCGCCGACAGATTCCGGCATCGGCCGGCCGTCCGTCTGGCGTTCGCCCGCGAAGGTGCGGACGTCGTCTTCACCCCCCGTCCGGGCCGCAAGGCCGTGTAGTAGCCGTGGGTGTCGAAGAGGTGGGGCAGGAAGCAGCGTGCCGGCGCCGCACTGCCGATCGGGTTGACCTCGAGGACTCGACGCCATACCTGTCGGATCCGAGTCGGCGAACGGGCCTCCTTCGACGGCTCCGGCATTGCCCACCATCACGGACGCCGGTCCGAGGCGGGTGCGGACCTGCCGGGCCGTGTCGCCCATTGCTGCGTCGTCGGCACCTTCCAGGCCCAGGAGGGCCGGTCGCGCACCCGATCGCCGAACGCCCGGGCCAAGGCCGCACCCAGCCCGCCCGCCGCTCCGGTCAGCAGCGCGGCGCGAGCGCGCGTCATCGGCCGGCCTACGGGCAGAAGCGGGACGAGGCTACGAGGAGACGACATGGGCATGGGCGAGACGGGCGATCCATCCGACGAGCTGTACGGGCGACTGCGGCGGGAGTGCGGCCGCCGGGCGGACGATCTGTGGGCCGTCAGCCGCGCCCTGCACGCGGATCCCGAGCTCGCCTACGAGGAGCACCGTGCGGCCCGGCTGCTGACCGACGAACTCCGGCGGGCGGGGTTCGCCGTCGAGCCGGGGACCGCCGGACTCGACACGGCCTTCGTGGCCCGCGCGGGAAGCGGGCGGGGACGGTGCGTGGCACTGCTGTTGGAGTACGACGCGCTGCCTGGCCTCGGACACGCATGCGGACACAACCTGATCGCCGGGGGCGGACTGGGGGCCGCACTGGCGTTGCGCAGTGTATGGGAGGAGGAGTTCGAGGGCACGGTGCTCGCCGTGGGGACGCCGGCAGAAGAGCGGGGCGGGGGCAAGGTCGCTCTGGCCGAAGCGGGCGTGTTCGAGGGTGTGGACGCTGCGCTGATGTTCCATCCCGGCGTGCACGACTGGTCGTGGGCGCCGCTTACCGCGCAGACGCAGATGCGCGTGGGCTTTCACGGCCGGGCAGCGCACCCCACGGGCGATCCCACCCGGGGCATAGATGCCCTGGCCGCCCTCATCCAGCTGTTCAACACGGCCGCCGTGATGGAAAGGCGGCTGCCGTCCGGCTCACACGTCCAGGGGATCATCACCGTCGGAGGCAGCGCGACCAACATCGTGCCGGCCTTCGCCGAAGGCCTGTTCGGCCTGCGTGCGGCCACCAGCACCGCCCTCGATGCACTGGCGGGCGAAATGGACGCCTGGGCGGAAGGGGTGGCGGCCGCGACCGGCACCACCGTGGAGGTGACCCGCCTGGGCAAGGGCTACGCCCACTTCCGGGACAACGACGTCCTCTCGGACCGGTTCGGCCTGCACCTCGCACGCTCGGGCATCCGACTCACCCAACCCGTCGGCGGGGTGTTCCTCGGATCGTCCGACATCGGCGACGTCAGCAGCCGCGTCCCCGCCATCCATCCGTTCGTCGCGATCCTGGGCGAGGAAGCCTCGGACCACACCCCCGCCTTCGCGAGCGCCGCCGCCTCCGAACGGGGGCGCGAGGTGATGCTGGCGGCCGCCGAAGCCCTCGCCTGCACGGCCGCCGACGTCCTCAGCGATGCCGGCTTCACCGCCCGGGCCTGGGCCCGCCAGCGGGAGAAGGCGGCGGCAGGCCTCTGACGCCCGGGCCGCGGTGCTTCGTGCCGTCGCCGGCTACCCCGCAGATCTCCAGCCCGTACGGGACGAGGGCCTCCTCGTGCCCCGCCCACATCCGCACCGCCGGGTGCCTGCGCCATCCGTAACCCGGAACGACGAGGCCACGCAGCACCTGCACGGCCTCAACGCGCTGCTTGCCGAGCCTCCGTACGTCCAGCACGGCCGCCGAGGCGTCGAACGACGGAAACGGAAGCAACGTTTGCACACGGTCTCCCTCCGAAACGGCGGTGCAACCACCCGGGACCCGTGGGCCGCAGGCCGCCGGGGCGGGGACGGTCCATGTGGCCGACGGTGTGCGCCGGGTGACTTTCGGGGGCCCTCGGTCAAGTGTTCCGGCCGGCAGTCTTCGCGTTCTCGGCGGCCCGGTGCTGCGCATCGCTGCTCGGAGTCACTGCGTCGCCGGCCTCGCCTTCGTCCGTGTCGGGAAGCACCGCTTCCTCCGCTTCGTCACGGGCCTCCGGGTCGCCGCTCTCGCCGGGAGCCTGCGACGGAGGGGTAGGCGCCGGGTCATGCTTCCTGGACTTGGTCATCGCGCACTCCGTTCATCGCTCATCACATTCGCATCGGTATGCCTCGCGTCTGCCCGGTTCGGCCCCCACATCACATCGGCCACGGATACGGGGGCCCTGCCGGATCCGCCGCAGCGCCTCACGGCTGGATCGTCACCTCCGCACACCGAGTGACGACGGATGCGAGTACGTGCCCGTCGGCGTAGAGCCGGCGCTGCGTACGGGCGCCGTTCCCCCGCTCGTGCAGGTGCGCGATGCCTTCCCGGACCCGTTCGTCATCGCCCTGCTCCTTCAACGCCTCACGCACGTGCTGGTACAAGGCATCGACTGCGTCTTCGGCAGACGTCTCCCGCATGGTTTCGGGATGGAGCAGGGGTCCGTCCAGGCCGGACCGGCCGGCCCGCCAGGATGCCAGTCGCAGCAGACTCGTACCGATCCTGGCCGGAGGCCGCCCGTCCTGCCAAGCGCGTGCCGCCGTCTCGACCAGACCGCGGATGAGGGCTGCGAGCAGGACCGGCGTGGAGGCGTCCAGGCAGACATCGGCGACCCGGACCTCCACCGTGGGGTAAGCGGCCGATAGGCGGGCGTCGAAGTAGATCATGCCCTCGTCGCGCAGCACTCCGGTGTCGATCATCGTGCTCACCTGCTCGTGGTAGCGGTCGGCGGAGCCGAAGATGTCGACCGGGCCGGCGGACGGCCACCGGTTCCACACCCGGCTGCGGTAGCTTCCGTACCCGCTGTCCCCGCCCTGCCAGAAGGGCGAGTTCGCGCTCATCGCCGTCAGGACGGCCAGCCAGGGCCTGATGCGGTCCAGGACGGCGACGCCCTCGTCGTCCGACGCGACCGAGACGTGCACGTGGCACCCGCAGGTCAGCTGCTCCTGCGCCGTCAGCCCGAACTGCTCGCCCATCCACCGGTAGCGTCGCCCGACGTTCAACGACGGCTTGACGGGCAGCGGAGATGTCGCGACCGCCGCCACCACGGCGCCGGCACTCGCCGCGTGGTGGGCTGCCTCGCGGCGGATGCGGACGATCTCCTCTTGGAGCTCCCCCATCTCGGTGACGGGCTTCGTGGCGAACTCCAGCTGCTCCTTCTGCAGTTCCTTCTCGAACTCGTGGTCTCGTCGACCGCTCGTGCCGGGGTGCTGCCAGGCTGAGCGCTGTGCGGCCGCCAGCACGGCCCCCGACACAGCGAGAGGGGCGCCACTGTGTGCGTCCACGAGCAGCAGCTCTTCTTCCACGCCTACGCTTCGCATGTCGCCGCCTGTGGATCGAACCGTCAGATGCCCCGCACCTGCCCTGCCTCCCCTCGACCATGCCGTCGCCCTGTCCGTCTCCCCGGTGGAGGCCTCCGGCCGGAAGGTCCCGGGTAGAGGTCCCGTGTCCCGTGGTCCCGTGCAATGGCTGTGCGGAACTACTGTCCAGGCCCGGAGTCCAGGAGATGATCGGGTGGGTGCAGCGGCAGGAACGGACCGCCCCGGGAGCTTCCCCGGCCGTGCACGCCTTGCAGGGCACGCTCCTCACGGATGCCGGCCGCCTCCTGGCGGATGTCCGGTCGGGCCGGCAGAGCGTCGCAAATAGGTGGCGGGGTAGACGCGGCAGGAGAGACGCCAGGCGGCGCCCGCGTACGGCTGATGAAGACGGTCGCCCGGGACATCGATGCGGGATGTAGGGGTAGCCGGACATCATGGACCTCAACACTCACGCCCCGCTCCGGGCTGTGGCGCTCGTCTGCACCCTCTCACCCTCCCCCGCCCCGTCCAGCTCCCAATTGCTGGCCGAGCAGACGATGGCAGCGCTCGCCGAGCACGGCGTCACCGGAAAGACCATCCGGATCGCGGACCACGAAGTGAAGCCCGGCGTGAAAACGGACATGGGCGACGGGGACGCCTGGCCGGAGATCCGGGACACGATCCTGGGCTGCGACATCCTCGTCCTGTCGACGCCCATCTGGCTCGGCCACGCCTCCAGCATCGCCCAGCGGGTCCTGGAACGCCTGGACGCAGAGATCTCCGAGACCGACGACGAAGGCCGCATGCTCACCTACGGCAAGGCCGCCGCAGTCTGCGTCGTCGGCAACGAGGACGGCGCCCACAAGGTCAGCGCCGACCTCTTCCAGGGATTGAACGACGTCGGTTTCTCCCTCGCCCCGAATGCCGTCACCTACTGGGTGGGCGAAGCCATGCAGGGCACCGACTACCAGGACCTCGACAAGACGCCCGAGAAGACCGCCGCAACCACGACCACTTTGGCGGCCAACACCGCCCACCTCGCCCGACGCCTCAAGTCAGCCACCTATCCGCCGAGTTGACCGGGCCCTCGCCGCCCTCCCGCAGGCCCTCGAGCGGGCGGCGGGGGGAAGTCGGGAGAATGGGGTAGACCGCGGGTCTTGTGGTCTTCCTTGAGCAGCACGATCCCGACCACCACAGCCTCCAGACTTCGCAGCACCGGGCGACGCGGCAGGCCACCCCAGTCCCGTGTACCCGGCCCGTCTACGCCCTCCGCTTGGGGACGCAGGGAAAGCACACCCTTCGATATAAACCCGTTCGGCGTCTGGTATGTCCGTGAATCGCGGGTAGGGGCCCCGAATGACTGCCATCGAAACACTCACTGCCGAAGGCCAGGCCTCACTCTTCCTCATGTTCGCCGGAGTGGTCCTCGTCGTCCTCCTGATCGGTGCATTTTGGTACGGGAGTAGACGCCGGCGCCGGGAGGCACCTCCGGCCGCGCAGAACCCTGTCGCACAGCGCCGCGAGGACTCCTGGCAGACCCCGGAAGAGCATGCTCGCGACCAGAAGGACCAGGAGTATCCCCACGCGTGAACCGGACGGGCTTTGCAGGAAAGTGAGCGCGGTGCGGCCGGCTCGGCAAAAGAAGGCCGGCGCGGCCGGTGGTCAACCCGGCCGGGTGCGAGGGGTCAGCACCTGTGTGATGATCACAGCGCTGGCGACCAGGAGCGGAGTGCGGTCGCCGCGTGCGACCGTGACGGCCCTGCCAGGCTTCTCCAGCAGCGGCTTTCGCACAGCTCTGCGGGGCTGGGCGTCTCGGAGACGGGAGCCCTGAAAGCGTGTCAGTCGGGCGTTCATCGCAGTGCGATCTGCCGTTTCCCGGCAAGCGCGGTCACCGCACCTGCTGCCGCAAGCGTCCCCGTGATGGCGAACTGTGCTGCCCCACAGCGTTGTTGACGCAGGCGTGTGTCAACGAACCAGTACACCCCACTGCCGTCCACTTCATGGCTATGGTCCCACCAGTGACGCACCGGGCAGTGACCGTTGTCACCCGCGCCCGTACGCCACATTCCCTGGCAGCGCCGACACCAGCGAAAGCCTCATTCGCCCCTGCCCCGGACGCCCTCCGTATGACGCTTCACCGGTCGGGGGTAGGGCCAAGCGGCGCAAGAAGGTCTCCCCAGACACATCGCCCCCCCCCGCGGCACCGTCACACCGTCGCACGATGCAAACAGAATCTTCTGCCCATTCGCCAGAATAAGAAACACATAGAAATCGAATGCATGTCCTGTATGCGGTCGGGCACACGATGCTTCGGAGGTTGATAACCATGGTTCCCCTGCTTCTCGTTCTTCTGCTGGCCCTTCTCCTCTTCGGCGCTGGTTTCGCGGTGAAGATTCTTTGGTGGGTCGCTATCGCCGTCCTGATCCTGTGGCTGATCGGTTTCGTCGCCCGCCCCAAGGGCGGTAGCGGCCGCTGGTATCGCTGGTAACCGTAACTCGAAGCGCAGTACTGACACTGCATGGCGGTGGCCGGGACGGTCGCCGTAACGCGGCAGGGAACCTGCTTACCCCCAATGATCGACGGCCGCCCCGGTCCCGTATTTCGATCGGGTGCGTGAAGCCGTAATGGCGGGGAAGGCGGAGTTCAGGCGGAACGCAGCACAACCGCCGAACACAACGTACGGAACAGGGAGGACCGGTGGAGAGTTCACTATTCCGCCGTCTCCCGTTGCCCGGAGGAGTTGTTTTCGCGTGACTGAGCATGTGTGGAGCTACCAGCCGACCGCGGGCCGCTTGGCCGGTACCGATCTGACCGGATACAAGGTCGAGGCGACCGACGGCAGCATCGGCAAGGTCGACAAGCACTCCGACGAGGTGGGTGACGCCTACCTGGTCGTGGACACCGGCGTATGGATCTTCGGCAAGGAGGTCCTGCTGCCGGCCGGCACGGTCGTCAGGATCGACACGGAGGACCAGAAGGTCTTCGTCGACCGCACCAAGGAGCAGATCAAGAACGCCCCCGAGTTCCACCGGGACAAGCACCTCGGCGACGCCGGGTACCGGGAGGAGCTGGGCACGTACTACGGCACCGGCGCTCCCTTCGGCGGCCGCCCCGCCTGATCGCATTTCCGTATGACGAGGCCGGTTCCAGCACCCCCGGGGTGCTGGAACCGGCCTCGTGACGGGTCAGCCACCCTCGAATGCGAGGACTTCGGCCAAGACGCTTTCCTGCTCCTCAACGTCGCCGGCGCTCCTGGCAATCACCGCGTACCGCCACGAACGGCCGTCGGGTGGCGCGTCCGCGTACAGCACCACGCCCTCGCCGCGATCCGGGTCGAACGCAAGGTGGGAAGCGCGGAGCCGGGCAAGGGCTCCTTCGAAGTCCATGGGGCTGCGGGTCCAGCCCTTGGCCACCGACCATGCCGGGGGCGACGCGGCCGATCCCGCAGTCAACCGGGTGACCATGGCGTGGGGTGTGGTGGTGGCCGTGCGGCGGATGTTGCTCTCACTCGCGTACGCGACGCCGGTCATGTCCACCAGGGCGTCGAGCCCGAAAGGCCCGGCGTAGCCGTGGTCAGCCAGGTGGCGGCCCAGGGCCGTCCCCCACTCCTCCAGTACGTCGGCCACGTGCGCGCCGGACGGCGGCAGCGGAGAGGCGTAGCCCGTGAAGGAGCCCTGAACCGTGCGCATCGCACCACTGAAGAGCGCGCGTGTCCCGGCGGCGGAGACTTCCATCTGGATGCTGACCGACTCGGCGACCTCGAGGCACTCCTCCACCACCCACAGGCCCTCGGGCCCGCCGACCGTGTCAAGCGGCAGGCTCGCCGCGCCCATCAGGTCGTTGCGGGACACGAAGCGCATCCCGTGCCCTCCGGCCGAACGGTCGGGCTTCACCACGACACGCTCGTGGTCCCGCAGGAGGGCGCGCGCCACGCCTTCGGCCTCCGGGCGCCGGCACATCCGGCCCGTCGGCAGCCGCATGCCCAATTGCCCGGCCGTCTCGCGGAATCCGGTCTTCGTGTTGAGCAGCGTGGTCATCTTCAAGGCGGCCTCTGCGGCTTCGACCGTGGGGTACGGGTGGACGTCGATGCCGATGTCCCGGGCGAATGCGACCGCCGACGCGTCGAGCGCCGTCGGCAGCAGTGCCGCACCCCGGTCACCGACGAGAGCGCGAACCTGCTCGACGAGGCCGGCCTCGCGCACCGCCCGCGCCAGCGGGACGGCTCCGGCGGGGGGCACCTCGATGACCGCCACCGATTCCGAGGGCACCCCGGTCAGGTCGTATACGTAACGCAGGAACTCCCGGCTCAGCGGCACGGGCGTGACGAACACGTCCCCCGGCCGAAGCAGCCACGCCTTCCGCGGCGCCTGCTGGGCCCACTGCGTCAGGATCTGCCCCTCGTCGAGATCCACCGCCAAGTCCGAGAGGAAGTTCGCGAACACGACGATCGGGCCGGTCTCCGTCACCGCTCTGCTCCTCTGTTCACCGCACGGCCGTCTCCGGTCGGCGCGGGTTCACCGCTCAGCCCCCTACCGGGCCCGGTGGGCGTGCAACGGGAAGCCACGTCCCCCGGCGCGTCCGGGCAGGAGCCCCTGGTTCTTGCCGCCCCGCCCCCACGGCATCGCGAGACCCGCCATGGTCGCCCTCCCTGGAACGTGGAGTCGGTGAGGGAAACGGTTCCCACGCCTCGGGGCCGACCCCCTCCACTCCACGAAGTCGGGGTCGGTGAGGTCGAGGTCGACGTCCTCGGCGTTCTCCATCCCGGCAGCGGCGAGGAAAGCCCGAACATCTGATGGACGGTGTGCCACTCCGATGGCGACGCCGTCATAGCGGACACGGCGCCAGCCCTGCTGGTCCGGCGGGTGGATGATCAGCTTGGCGGCCATGGGCCCAGCCTCTGCCGCCTCAGCCGGATTGGCACTCCTTCGCATCCGATCGGGTGACCCTCACCGGCAGTTGCCGCCCCGGGCGCTGGCCGCGGCCAGTGCACGCCAAACTGTCCGTCGTCAGTCTGGAGCGTGCCCACGAAGCACACGCATCCCGCCTCGTGCCTCGCCTCTGCCTGCGTCAGGGCCGGCGGTGCCCACTGTCGGCTGATGCGATCAGCCGGCGACAAGCACGGAGTCATCGAGGGTACCCGCGCCCGGCAGGTGATGACGGGCGGCAACGAGGGCGGCGTGCACATCTGTCGTGCCGGTCGACACGCAGAGCGCTCGCTCGACGCCCTCGATCTCCCTGCGGACCGGTGAGCCGCCTTCAGCGGCGTCGAGCACGGACAGCGCCCAGTATCGGTCGACGAGGCCGGGGAGCACGGCCGGGTGAGCCTCAACGACCCGTTTGTGCTCCTCGCGCGCATGGTCCCGCAGCGCCTCGTCGAACCGCTTGCGCGCGGCATCGACCTCCGCGTCGTACGAACGGCGCCCGAAGCCGGCGCTCCCAGTCATCCGCGGGGCGGCTCGGGCTCGTACTCTTCCCACCGCGGGAGGGGAACGGGTCCTTGGCCTGCCGTGCCTTCTCACGCGCGTACTCGTCAGTCCCGCCCCCCACCGTCACCCCAGGGTCCCGCATGGTCTCCCTAGGCATCCGTGTCGACGCCTCCGGCCTTACCAGAAGGGAACTGGTCCGTGTGGGGATCCCGCCGATCACGCGAAGAACAGGTCCCCTGGTGCCAGCATGGCCTCACTCCAGCCCACGGAATGAACCGAATGAATTCGAGGTCGGATGGCAGCCCGTCCCGCGGTCGGTCGATACGTCTACTGGTCGGATCGAGCAGTCCGACAAGTTGCCGAGGAGAACGGCATCGAGCTCACGGGGCGACGAACCTGGACCCTCGGCCTCTCGCTCATAGGCCTTCAAGGAGGCATCGGGTCGCAGCAGTTCGTAACACGGAACCGGTTGGAGGAGGCGCGCCGGATCGAGCGTCACTTCGGTACCTCGGTCATGGAAGGCCTCGACCTGGAACCTGAAGCCTCCTACGTCAAAGGCGTTGGCAAGGTCGAGTTCGCGGAGTTCGCCGCATGGCACACCCGGGGCGCCGCAGTCATGCACGTGCAGCTCCGGAACGCGCACGGTCAGCGGGTCGACCTCTGTCTCTTCGGAAGCCAGGACAACGTACGCGGCTTCGGGCCGAGCGACGGCTTTGCCGACGGCTGGACCTCCTCAGCGGCGCCGGCGATCGAGGAGCTGCTGCGCACCAGGGGAAGGCAGAACACCTCCCAATGGGACGACCCGCAGTCCCGATCCGTGGAGGCCTTGAAGATCGCTTTGGACCAGGGATTTTCCAGCACCACCGACCACAGGGGTCACCCTGAGACCCGCGGCTTCACCATCGGCCACGGCGGTCACTGCGAGTTCGTCGCCGAGATCTATACCGACGTCGTACTCGATCCCACGCGGTGGCACCTCGAAGGGGAGTCGGCCGGCGCCGAACGCATCATGGTCGGAAGGCCGCTATGGATCCGGACGATGACCCGCGACGCGGTCGTCCGCTACGCCGAGCTGCGCAACGGACCGGGCTGGGCTCGCCGGCGCCGGCTGCGGCCGTTGGGCTCCCTGACACGGCGACCGCAGGCCGAGATCGCTCCGCCGGTGGTCTCAGCAGTGCTCGAGACGACGGAGCCCAGCGCGCCCGATCCTGCTCGGCGGCGGAGGTTCTCCCAGGCTCAGCACTGATATCCACAGCGCGCCGGCTACGCACCATCACCCCGCCTCGCAATGGGCGGGGTGGAGCCGCCCCACGTCGATCCTCCGGTGACCCGAGATGGGCAGCACCCTGCGCCGAACGTCCGGCTTGGCAGGTGCCCGCACCCGGAGGCGCCTGGTGGGCGCGCCGCTGTCCGCAGCACCGCCGCCACATTCGGCACTTGCAACCGTTCGGTACAGGATGTTGTACCGAACGGGCACGGGGTGCTCCAGGCTCTCCGAAAAGCGCAGGTCAGCGCACCCGTCCGCGTGCTTTCAGGGGCACCGGGGGGAGTTCGGGAGCGGGGATCGGAGGGCCGTCATAGCCCTTCACCTCGCCGTAGCGGGTGCCTTCCATCCAGTCCTTGCGGGCTTGCACGATCTCCTCGTTGCTCCGGCCGATCCAGTTCCAGAACATGACGATCTCCTCCTCGAACGGTTCGCCGCCCAGGAGCATCAGGCCCGCGTCCGAAGTCGCCCGGAGGGGGAGGTCGGTGCGGCCGCAGCCGAGGTAGAGCATCGAGCCCGGGAGGACCGGGACGTCGTCGACGTGGGCCTCGCCCGACATCGACAGGACCGCGTACTCGAAGTCCGGGTCGAGCGGGATCCGGGTCTCGGTGCCCGCCGCGAGGGAGAGGTCCGCGCCGACGATCGGGGTGTACGCCGTGCCCGGTGAGGTCGCGGTGTCCAGGGTGCCCAGGATGACCGTCGCGGTCAGGCCCGGGGCGGTCACCTGGGGCAGGTCCGCGTGGTGCTGGAAGTGCGGCTCCACATGGCGGTGGGCGTCCGGCAGGGCCACCCACAGCTGGGCGCCGTGCAGGAAGCGGGCGTGCGGGCGCGGGCTCTCCTCCGAGTGGCTGATGCCCCGGCCGGAGGTCATCAGACCCAGTTCGCGCGGGCGTACGGTCGCCAGGCTGCCCACGCTGTCGCGGTGCAGCACCTCGCCCTCGTGGAGCCAGCTCACCGTCTGGAGCCCCGAGTGCGGATGCGGCGCGACCTGCATGCCGGGCTCGTCCGCGATGTCGTCCGGGCCGTAGTGGTCCACGAAGCACCAGGCTCCGACCATGCGGCGGCCCAGGTTCGGCAGGAGTCGTCGGACCTCGGTGGATTCCCCGAGCGTGACCGTGCGCGGGCTGAGGAGCTCGCGTACCGGTTCGGCCACGACGAAGCCGCGGCCGCCGCAGACCGAGAGTGCGGGCTGGCGATCGAGATTGCTCATGTGGACAACCTAACGGCGGATCGGCGCAACGGCGGCCGTGGTCAGTGGAATGTTCCCCCTGCCCTGCGTGTTGGAGGCACAGACACGAGCGGGAAGGTGGAAAGGACGCGATGAGCGCGATGGATGCGTCGTACTTCGAGCACGGGACGGCAGCCGAGCGCTGGGAGCGGGCCCGGCTCTTCTTCGACGCGAAGGAGTACGGGACGGCCGCGCGCATCCTGGACGCACTGGCGGCCGAGGCGCCGGAGCAGCTGGCGCCCCGCCTGCTGCTGGCCCGCGCCTACTACCACTCCGCCCAGCTCTCCCGTGCCGAGCGCGAGCTCCGCGCCATCCTGGAGCGCTGGCCCGTGGAGGACTACGCGCAGCTGATGCTCGGTCGCACGCTGGAGCGGAGCGGGCGGCCCGCCGAGGCCCGCCCGTACCTGCGGATGGCCGCCGCGATGGCGGGCGAGTTCCCGGAGTAGGGGCTTCCCGGCCTGGCGCATGCGGGGCCCGGGCTCCGGCTCGGTTAGCCTGGGTCCCATATGAACCGTCTGACCACGCCTTTCGGCTCCTACGAGCTCACCCGCTTCCCCGAGGACCCGCGCGACCGGCTCCGCGCCTGGGACGCCGCCGACGAGTACCTGCTGCGCCACCTCGACGCCGGTACCGGCGAGCGCGGCCCGGTGGACCTGGCCGGCGCCGGGCAGATCACCGTGCTCGGTGACCGCTGGGGGGCGCTGACGACGGCGCTCGCCGCGTACCGGCCGACGCAGATCACCGACTCCTCCCTCACCCGCTCCGCCACCGCGGCCAACCTGGACCGGAACGGGATCGGGACCTCCAAGGCGACGGTCACGCTGCTCACCACGCAGGACCCGCCGCCCGGGAAGATCGACGTGCTGCTGGTGCGCGTACCCAAGAGCCTGGCGCTGCTGGAGGACCAGCTGTACCGGCTGGCTCCGCACGTCCACGCGGGCACCGTGGTCGTCGGCACCGGCATGGTGAAGGAGATCCACACCTCCACGCTGCGGCTCTTCGAGCGGATCCTCGGCCCGACGAAGACCTCGCTCGCCGAGAAGAAGGCGCGGTTGATCTTCTGCACGCCGGGCGCCCCCGGCGCCGCGCGGCCCACGACCCCCGGGCCGTGGCCGGTGACGTACACGGTGGACCAGGACGCGGGGTCCGCTTCCGGACTGACCGTCGTCAACCACGCCGGGATCTTCTGCGCCGACCGGCTCGACGTCGGCACCCGCTTCTTCCTGCAGAACCTGCCGACCAACACCGACGGGGCCCGGGTCGTGGACCTGGGCTGCGGAAACGGCGTCGTCGGCACGGCCGTGCAGGTGCACGACCCGGACGCCGAGGTCGTCTTCACGGACGAGTCCTACCAGGCGGTCGCCTCGGCGCGGGCCACGTACCGGGCGAACGTCCGCGAGGGCCGGCGGACGGCCGAGTTCCACGTCGGCGACGGGGTCGCGATGCTGGATCCGGGCTCCGTGGACCTGGTGCTGAGCAACCCGCCGTTCCACTCCCACCAGGCCACCACCGACGCGACGGCGCTGCGGATGTTCGCGCAGTCGCGCAAGGTACTGCGGCCGGGCGGCGAGCTGTGGATCGTCGCCAACCGGCACATGGGTTACCACACCCACCTGCGGCGGCTCTTCGGCAACAGTGAAGTCGTCGCGAGCGAGCCGAAGTTCGTGATCCTGCGGGCGGTCAAGGAAGAACGGCCGCGGCCCATGTGACCTGCCGGTACGTCCTACACTCTGGCGCGTGAGCAGCCAGGTGCAGGACGGGACGGGCCAGTACGGGACGGGCGGGGGCGGGACGGGCCAGGACGGAACGGGCCAGGACGGAACGGGCGAGCACCGGACGGGCGGCGGGCGCTACCGGCGTGAGGACGTGGCGCGCGCGGCCGGCGTCAAGGTGCGCAACCTGCGCTACTACCAGGAGCGCGGGCTGCTGCCGCCGCCGCGTCGCGAGGGCCGGATCGCCTGGTACTCCGAGGAGCACCTGAGCCGGCTGCGGCTGATCAGCGATCTGCTGGGGCGCGGGTACACGGTCAACGGCATCGCCGAACTCCTGCAGGCGTGGGAGGGCGGCGGCGGCCTGTCCGGACTGCTGGGCCTGGAACGGGAGATGACCCGGGACTGGGTGCGGGAAGAGCCCGTGACGATGACCCGGGCCGAGCTGCGCACGCTGTTCGGGCCCACGGCCACCGCCGAGGACACCCGGCGGGCGGCCGAGCTGGGGTACGTCACGGTCGACGGGGACCTGGTCACCCACCCGAGCCCGCGCCTGCTGGACGCGACGCTCGCGCTGGTGCGCCAGGGCGTGCCGCTCGCGGAGATCCTGGACGCCGGGGAGTTCGTACAGGCGCAGGCGGCGGCGCTCGCGGACCGGTTCGTCGGACTGTTCCGGCGGCATGTGATCGGCCCGGAGGGCCTGGAGCGGCTTTCGGCCACCCAACTCCAGCACATCACGGATGCGGTGACGGCCCTGCGTCCGGTGGCCGGGGAGGTGGTGGCCGCGGAGTTCGCGCGGGCGATGGCGCGCCGGGTGGACGCGGAAGTCGCCGAACTGCTGCGTACGGAGCAGTAGGAGTTGGCCGAAAGGGTGCGCTCGCACAACCTTGCCAACCCCCATTGGCACTCTTACATTCAACTCGTCGGTAACAACGGTGTACAGCCGATCACAAGGGACGATCTCATGACGGGTTCCCCGCACTTATCCGACGCAGACTCCTCCGGAGGCTCTTCCCCAGGCTCCCCCGAGGACAGCGGTTCCGGCCGTGTCCGCTGGCGGCGGTTCGCCGTCTTGACCGTACCCGCCGTGGCCGTGACCGCCGGCCTCGGCATCGCCCTCGCGCAGGGCGCGCTCGCCGCCTCCTTCGCGGTGTCGGGGCAGCAGTTCAAGGTGTCGGCGAAGAGCCTCGAGGGCGAGGGCTTCGTCCAGTACGGCAGCGTCGACGTCAACGCCCGCGAAGAGCTGATCCCGGTGGCCGTCACCGCCATCCGGGAGGCGAAGCTGAACAGCCTGTGCCAGTCGGTGGTCACCACCCTTCCGGTGATCGGCGACATCTCGCTCAACCTGACGGCCGGCCAGAAGAAGCCCGTCGAGGCGAGCAACCTGTTCGTGGACGCGACCCAGCTCTCCGGCGACGCGGTCTTCAGCAACATCGAGATCGGGCGGGACGCCTCCACCCTCGACAAGGGCCCGGCCGATGCCCAGGGGATGCAGGACCTGTTCGCGCAGCAGGCCGACACGGTCAGCATCACCGACCTGCAGCAGACGGCGTGGGCGACCAACGCCGGCACGTTCAAGCTCTCGGGACTGAAGATGGACATATCCAAGGGCAAGAAGGAATGCTTCTGAGCCCTCGGCGGTGGCGGCGGTGGCGGCGCGGCAGACCGTTCTGGGGCGGACTGTTCACGATCCTGGCCGGAGCGTGGATCTGCGTCCTGCCCCTCGCACCACTGAAGATCATGCTCCAGCAGGGGGTGGCGGGGATCCCGTCCGTCCTGCTGGGCGTCGTGATGGTCGTGCTCGGCCTCACCGCCTGGTTCTCCCCCGCCCAGCGCGTTCTCGCGGGAATCCTCACCACCTTGATCGCCACCGCCGCCCTGGTCCTGTCGAACCTCGGCGGGTTCCTCATCGGCACTCTGCTCGGCATTCTCGGCGGCGGCCTGATGTTCGCCTGGCAGCCGTACGCCGCCACCCGCTCCACCGCTCCTGCGCCTGCCCCCGCGGCATCCCCCACCGCGTCCCCCGTCCCATCCCCCACGACACCCCCGCACCACGATCCCCAAGGAGCACAGCCATGAGCCGTTCGCGCACCGCGCTCGCCCTCGGCATGGCCGCCGCCGGAGCCCTGTCGCTGGCCTCGGTCACCGCCTCCGCCGCGCCGTTACCCGTGGCCGGGTCGACCACCGTCACCCCGGCCGGGCACGCCTTCAAGGCCACCCTCAGCGGGAAGGCCACCCTCAAAGCCGGTTCGGTGACGGTGACCTGCAACGTCTCCGTGGCCACCGGTACGGTGCCGGCCGCTCCCGGCAACCAGAACGCCGCCGGGCCCGTCTCATCCCCGATTTCGGCGCCGACGTACAGCTCCTGCACCGCCAGCATCCCGGGCGTGACCCCGACGGTCACCACCAGCGGTGCCTGGACGGTGTCGATGCAGCACGGCTCCCCGATCACCGCGACCATGACCGTGCCGGCCGGCGGCCTCGTGGTCAAGACGACCGGGCTCGCCTCCTGCACGGTCACCACGGCCCCCACGGCCGCGGCCGACGTCGGCGGCACCTGGGCCAACGGCGCCCCGCCGAGCCTGACCTTCACCAACGCGACCGTACCGGTCAAGGTCACCGGCGGGTTCGGCTGCCCGACGAGCGCGACCACCTCGACCTTCAACGCGGTCTACCTCGTCACCGACACGACCGACGCTGCGCAGCAGATCACCGTCGGCCCCTGACCCGCACCCGCGCGCGAGGCCCGCCGCCCCGGAGACCGTCCGGACGCGGCGGGCCTCTGCCGTGCCGGTACCTCGTGTCCGGCAGTGGCTCAGCGGTGCGCCGGGAACTCCGCCACCAGCTGGTACGTGGGCCGGTTCTGCCAGTTGACCTGCGGATGGGACAGTCCGCCGACCGGGCGCTGGACGATCGAGTCCGCGCACCACTGGTTGCCCGCCGCGCAGGTCCCGTCGGCCGGGTACACCTCCGCCGCGGTGGCCGCGGCCGCCTGCTTGAGGGTGGCGGTCATGGCCTCGCGGCACGCGGCGAGGGAGCCGCCGCCGCAGTGGACCCGGGACGGCGGATCGGCCACCGGCCGCCCGAGGACCATCCGCAGGTCCTCGTCCGCGTAGCTCCACCAGCCGTACTGGAAGGCCGATCCGGCATGCGAACCGGTGGGCCCGTGACCTGCGTTGGGTGCCTCGTCGACGGTCAGCGAGGCGCGCAGGGCGTCGTACAGCGGTGTGCCGAGGCTCGGTTCGAACTCGGCCTTGATCAGCCGCGGCCACCAGGCGTCCATGATCCTGATCGCGTCCGCGTGCGCGTACGTCCGCGAACCCCGGGCGGTCTCCTTGCGCTTGCCGCCGCTCGCCTGCCAGGCGGCCAACTTGTCGACGGCCGCGGCGACCGCCGGGTCGGCGACCGGTCCGCTGCGCAGCACGGCGAGGAGTTCGGGCAGCAGGTTCTCGGCGCGCAGGTCGGTGACGGCGGCCTCGGCCATCGCCTGCGTGAGCGTGGCGCGCGTGACCCCGCCGGCCGTGACGAGCTGCTTGACCCGGCGGTCGAGGAGATCGCCTCGGTGCACGGCGCCCATGCCGAAGCCGGCCGCGCCGTAGTCCTTCGCCTGCTTGTTGTTCCAACTGATGTAGTAGTCCTGGCCGATGGACTGCGGGTGCTCGGCGGGCGGGGTGTAGGCGGCGGTGTTCGCGGCCGGGTCGAAGCCCTGCCACTCGTACGACTGCCGGGCGTGCACGGGCAGGGCTGCGTCCACGCCCGGCGCGCGCACGGGGTTCAGCCCGCTGTTGTAGTACGCGGCTTCGCGCGAGTCGGCGTAGAACCAGTTGAAGGCGTAGCCGATGTGCTGGGCCGCCTGCTGGAAGGTGCGGGCGTCCGTGACGTACGACGGGTCGTTGAGCATCTGGAAGCCGATGATCGAGTCGGCTTCGTGCCGGTAGGTGGAGCGCAGCGCCGTGTAGGCGACGGGCTTCCCGGCCACCGTGGCGCGGTGGGTGACGATGCCGTAGTGCGTGCGCCAGACCTGCATCCGGTAGGAGCCGTCGGGGGTCGGGTCGGCGACCGACTTCTTCCAGGCGTTGGTGCGTTCCAGCTTCTCCATCGGGGTGCAGGTGCCCCGGTAGAGGTAGGAGGTGCTCGCCTTGGTCGGTGCGCCGCCGCCGGGCTCGCACAGTTCGACGGCGAAGGTGTCGGTGATGTCCTGGCCCGCGGAGGTGGCGCTCCAGGCGTAGTCCTGGCCGCGGCCCAGCTGCACGTACATGCTGACGCCCGCGAAGGAGGCGCCGCGGGCGCTGATGCCGGGGCCCTGGAGCTCCTGGAGCATGAGGAGCTGGGGCGCGAGGTAGCCGGTCTGCGGCCCGAAGACGGCGACGGGGTGGCCGCTCGCGGTGTGGGCGCCGGAGACGAGCAGGGCGTTGGACATGCTCTGCTTCAGGAGCTTCGGCGGACTCGCGGCCTCCTGGGCGGTCGCCGCGCCCGTACGGTCGTGGACGAGCTGTTCGGCGGCCACGGATCCGGCGTCCGGGAGGGCGGCGCCCTGCGGGTCCGCGGGCTTCTGGGCATACGGGAAGCTCGTGCCGTCGTGGACGGTGAGCACGGCCTCGGGGTCGTTGCGCTGGCGGAAGGACTCCCAGACCCTGGTGCCCTCCTCCGGGCCGTACCTCTGCTGGGCGGACAGCAGGGACAGCGCGGCCTGCACCTCGCCGCCGCCCCCGCCGCCGAAGAGGCCGCCGACGACGGAGGCCAGGGCGATCAGGTCGGTGATCTTGAAGGGCTGGATCTCGCCGGCGTTGGTGATCGAGTCGATGTGGCCGGTGAGGACGTACTCGCCGGGGAAGTAGCGGCCGTTCTTGGACTGGGTGCGGTAGAGGTTGATGCCGTCGACGTAGGCCTGCGCGTCCTCCATCGCGAGCCGGCCGCGCTCGCCCCCGGTGGTGCGTATCCGGTCCACCTGGGCCTGGAGGTCGGCCTCGGTGTACGGGGCCTGCGGCCAGAACTGCTGCTCCAGGCCCTGGTTGGCGAGGGCGCCGCCCGCGAAGGGCGTCAGGTCGCCGCGCCCCACGTGCCGGAAGAGGTCCATCTGCCAGAGCCGGTCCTGGGCTGCGGCGTATCCCGCGCCGAAGGAGGTGCCGTAGCGGGTGGTGCCCTTGATGTGGGGGACGCCGGTCTTCTTGTCGCGGGTGATGGTGACGTCGGGGCGCGGGCTGGTGGTGGATTCGACCTGGTCGGCCGGGACGCCGAAGGACGCCGTGTTGAAGAAGTCGTTGACCTTGGCGTCGGTCAGGCCCGGATAGCCGGCCACCAGCGAGTCGTAGCGCGCCAGTTGGTCGGAGGTGTGGGCGGGCAACGTCCCGAACGCCTGGTGCAGGAGGATCTGCGCGAGGGTGGCGTTGCCGCTCTGGCCGGGCGGCAGGATGTCCGAGCACTGGCTGCCGCAGTAGTCGGCGATCGGGAGCGGCACCGGGTCGGCTGCGCCGGCGGCGCCCGCGGCCGTGGCGGCCGGTGTCAGCAGGGTCGCGCCGAGGGCGATCAGCGCGGTGGCGACGGCAGTTCTCAGGCGAGCGGTGGGACGTCGCATACGTGCTCCTCCGTGGGGGGCAGGAAGCGGTCACGGGGAGGGTACTGATGGATCTACCGCTCAGTAAGGTGAATGCCCGTCACTTTTTCGATCGGGCGGGCGGATTGGAAATTGCGTTGCCGGGGCGGCGGGCGCCGGGGGAGGCTCCTGGCATGTCACAGAGCACCGCGCATCAAGAGCCGGCCGTCCGCACGCGCCGGGGCCGGGACGTATCCGACCTCTTCTCCGGCGGCCGCCTCCTGGCGGTCCCCCGCAAGGCGGCCCGGCGCGAGCAGTTGCTCGTCCACCTCGCGCAGACCCTCTTCGCGGCGGACCGGGAGTACACGGAGCCCGAGGTGAACGACGCCCTGCGCACGGTGCACGAGGACTGCTCGGCGCTGCGGCGCTACCTGGTCACCTCCGGCCACCTCACCCGTACCCGGGACGGCAGCAGCTACCGGCGGGCGGCGACCACCCGGTAGTGGGTCGTCAGGCGGCCGTCGTCACCCAGTACGTGGAAGGCGACGGCGGGGGGCTCGTCGAGGTGGACGTGCTCGGACGCCCCCGTCCGCGCCTCCCACGGCAGCCGGACCGTGGAGACCACGCCCGGCGCCACCAGCAGCGGCCGGCCCGCGAAGACGGTGGCCGCCGCGGTGTGGGCGTGCCCGCACAGGAAGGCCGTCAGGTGCGGGTGCCGGTCGACGAGTCCGGCGAGCCCCTCCTCGCCGAACTGGCGGATCTCGTCCACGTACGGGACGTGCAGCGGGACCGGCGGGTGGTGGAAGGCGACCAGCACCGGGGTCTCGCGGGGAGTACCGGCGAGGACCCCGTCCAGCCAGGCCAGCGTGGCCTCCCCCAGGAGGCCGTGGTCCTCGCCGGGCACGGACGAGTCGCACACCGCGAGCACGAACCCGTCCCCGCGCAGCACCTGGTCGACCGGTTCCGCCGATGCTCCGGCGCCCTCCCCCAGCAGCCCCTGCCGGAAGGCGGCCCGCTCGTCGTGGTTGCCGGGGCAGACGACGAGCGGGTGGCGCGAGCGCATCAGCTCGGCGGCCTGCCCGTACTCGTCGGCAGTGGCGTGGTCGGCTATGTCCCCGGTGACCAGCACGGCGTCCAGGTCGTACGGCAGGGTCTCGAGGTACTCCATGACGGCTCGGGTACGGTCGGCCGCCCGCGGACCGCAGTCGAGGTGGATGTCGCTGAGATGGGCGATCACGATCACGGGTGATGCCTCCTTGGTGTCCGGTCGCGTGGTCGGCCCCCATTCAACTCAACGGGCCCGCGCGCGTCCCACGCCGCCCCGGCGAAGCATTGTCAGAGGGGCCGTTTACTGTTCGGTCAACTGATCACGCGCGACAAGGGGAGGCAGCGTGCGGCGCTGGGAGTACGTCGACGGCGGCTCGGCCAAGTTCTGGGAAGCGGCGGCGGAGGGCACGTCGGTGACCGTCCGCTTCGGGCGCACCGGGACCGCCGGACAGACCCGGGTCAAGGAGTTCGGCTCCGCCGCTGACGCCCAGTCGCACCTGGTCAAGGCCATAGCCGAGAAGGAGCGCAAGGGCTACGCGGAGACCGGGGCGGCCGCCGGAGCAGCCACTCCCGCAGAGCCAGGCACCGCGGAGCCGGTCATCGCCGTCGCCCCTGCCGCGCCGGCCGTACCCGCGGACGAGGACACCTTCGTCCTGCCCGCGGCGTGGAAGCGGAATCTGCATCCGCGGCGGGGCGGGGTGAGCGGGACCGTGCCCGACGTCGACGCGAGCGCGCCGCAGACGGTGCGTGAGTGGCTCGAACGGGACGCGCAGAGCGTCGAGCGGGCACTCCGCTCCCCGCAGAGCGACCCCGAACTCGTGGAGGCCGCCCGGGCCCACCGGTCCGGCAGTCGGAACCCGCTGGGCGCCGCGGTGCTCGCCACGCTCCTGAGGCAGCACACCCTCGACTTCACCGTCCTCGCGGATGCGTGGGCGGCCGAGTTCGGGCTGCCGTTCGCCGCCCGCGCGGCGGCCGAGCTGCCTGAGATCCGGCCCGTGTGGGCGGCGCGGAAGGGCAAGCACGTCATCGACGGGGTGATCACGCAGCCGGACGACGACGGCCCCGACGGCAGCTGGGGCAGGCTGGCTTCCCGGCCGGCCCTCGAGCGCGTCCGGGCCCTGCTGTCCATGGCGGACGAAGAGACGTACCAGGCCGCCGTCGCCGGCCTCGCGCGCGCCCGCCGCACCACCCGCCAGCACGTGGCGGCGTGCTTCATCGCCCCCTCGGAGCAGGAGTGGGTGGACGAGTGCTGTGCCGATCCGGCAACGCGCACGCACACGGACCGGGCCGTGCGGGAGCTGCTGCTGTGCTCCCTCGGATCGCCCGAGCAGGTGG
Source organism: Streptomyces sp. NPDC046303 (assembly GCF_055588085.1). Lineage (NCBI taxonomy): Bacteria > Bacillati > Actinomycetota > Actinomycetes > Kitasatosporales > Streptomycetaceae > Streptomyces > Streptomyces sp. NPDC046303. The sequence goes on along the minus strand of NZ_JBVJFA010000010.1, from coordinate 51,833 downwards.
CCCTGTTCGGCGGCCGCGTGGAGCTCGGCTGGCGGGGCTGGAGCGCGGAGGTCATCGCGACCCTCGCGGAGGGCGTCGGGCCGGCGATGGCACCCCTGCTGGCAGCCGAACTCAACGGGAAGTACACCGACACGGACGGCATCAAGTCCATGGCGGGGGCACTCGCCGAGCTGCCCTCCGACGAGGCCTTCGGCTTCCTCGTGGACCGCCTCGACAACAAGCACGTCCGGGTGTCCGCCGCCGCCGCGGCCCGCCGGTATCCGGCGCGGGCCGTGCGCATCCTCGCGCAGGCCTCGCTCGGCACCGGGCCTTCGGCGGCGATGGCCCGTCAGCTGCTGGGCGCGCACGTCGCCGCCCACCGGGAGCTCGCGCTCACCCTGTTGCCGGCCCTCCCCGAGGAACTCGCCGCGCTCGTGGCTCCCCTCGCGCACCGGGCGCAGCGCGTGGAGGAGGCCCCGGCGGAGGCGCTGCCGCCGCTGCTGACCAGCCCGCCGTGGACCCTCAAGCGGACGGTGGTCAAACCGCGCGTGGTCACCGGCCTGGTGCCTCCGGAAGGAGCCCGGATCAACTGGCGGACCGGCGAGCAGGAGGCGTGGGCCTCCACCGAATCCTGGGTCACCGGCTGGGAGCCGCACTACCCGTGGGAGACGTACGCCAAGAACCTGCGCCAAGGTCTGCGGCGCAGGATGTGGGACGCGCTGGCGGTGTTGGTCAAGGGTCCCGCCGACCTGGTGCGTCCGCTGCTCACCGGCTGGGAGGGCACCGAGTACACCTATGAGGGGCTGAACTCCTTCAAGCCGCTCGTCGCCCGCCACGAACTGGCCGCCCTGCCGGTGGCCGTGAGCATGGCGACCCGCAACCCGACGGTCATGGCACCCCTCCTCCTCCCCTTCCTCGATGCGGGCGTGGCCCGGCTGATGGCCGAGTGGCTGGTACGGCTCAAAGTGGCGGGTGAGACGGCGCGTTCCTGGTTCGTGCGGCATGGCGCCGACGCGGCCCGGCTGCTCGTCCCCGACGCGCTCGGCGCTCCCGGGGCGGCGCGGACGGCCGCCGAGCGGGCCCTCTCGGTGATCGTGGCGGCGCACGGCGCGGACCTGGTGCGCCCGGTGGTCGCGGAGTACGGACCGGAGGCCGCCGAGGCCCTGGAGCAGCTGCTGACCGCCGATCCGCTGGCGGCCGCGCTGCCCGCTCGCATGCCCAAGGTGGCCGACTGGGCCGATCCGCGGGCGCTGCCGCAGATCCTGCTGAAGTCCGGCGGGGCCCTGCCCGCCCCGGCGACCGGCCACGTGCTGACGATGTTGGCGGTGTCCACGCCGACTGCGCGGTTCCCGGGGCTGGACCAGGTGGGCGAGCTGTGCACGCGGGAGTCGCTGACCGCCTTCGTGTGGGGCCTGTTCACGGAGTGGCAGCTCGCCGGGATGCCGGCGAAGGAGGCGTGGGCGCTGACCGCGCTCGGCTGGTTCGGCGACGACTCGACCGTACGCGACCTCACGCCGGTGATCCGCGCGTGGCCCGGCGAGGGCGCCCACCACCGGGCCGTCGACGGCCTCGACGTCCTGGCGGCGATCGGCACCGATGTCGCCCTGCTGCACCTGCACGGGATCGCGCAGCGGGTGAAGTTCAAGGCGCTGAAGCTGCGCGCGCAGGAGAAGATCTCCGAGGTCGCGGCCGGGCTGGGGCTCACCGGTGAGCAGCTGTCGGACCGTCTGGTGCCGGACCTCGGTCTCGGCGCGGACGGCAGCACGGTCATCGACTACGGCACGCGCCGCTTCACCGTCGGCTTCGACGAGCAGCTCAAGCCGTACGTGCTCGATGAGGACGGCCGGCGCCTGAAGGACCTGCCGAAGCCCGGTACCCGCGACGACACGGAGCTCGCCACCGCCGAGCGCAAGCGGTTCATGGCGCTGAAGAAGGACGTCCGGACGATCGCCTCGGACCAGGTACGGCGGCTGGAGGCCGCGATGGTCGACGGGCGCTCGTGGACGGGCGCCGAGTTCCGCCGGCTGTTCGTGGAGCACCCGCTGGTGTGGCACCTGGTGCGGCGTCTGGTCTGGCGGGCCGAATCTCAGGGCGAGGTGACCGCGTTCCGGGTGGCCGAGGACCGCACGTACGCCGATGTCGAGGACGAGACGGTGAAGTTCGGGGACGACGCGAGCATCACCGTGGCGCACCCGCTGCACTTGGACGGCGCCCTGGAGACCTGGTCCGGGCTGTTCGCGGACTACGAGATCGTGCAGCCGTTCCCGCAGCTGGGCCGGCCGGTGCTGGCGGTGACGGAGGAGGAGGCCGCCGGTGCGCGCCTGACCCGTTTCGAGGGCTTCACGGTGCCCGTCGGCAGGCTGCTCGCGCTGCAGAAGCGCGGCTGGGAGCGCGGCGAGCCGCAGGACGCGGGGGTGGAGCGGTGGTTCTCCCGCCGGCTGGGCCCCGAGCGCCATCTGGTGATCCAGCTCGACGAGGGCATCGCGGTCGGGATGATCGGCGAGTTCCCCGACCAGAAGCTGGAGACGATCTGGCTCGACACCCGTCCCGGCGACCACTGGAGCTCCCGCAGCTATCCGCTGAAGTTCGGCGACCTGTCCCCGGTCATCGTCTCCGAGGTGCTGGTCGACCTGACGGAGCTGACGTCATGACGGCCGCCACCCCTGCCCCGGCCGCGGATCAGCTGCAGCGGCCGCCCGCCGAAGTCCGCTACGCCGGGGAACTCGCCGCCCTGCGCGCCGCCGACACCGATCACCGGCCGCCGGGCTGGCAGTTGAGCCTGCGGGCCGCCCGCCGCTTCATCGTCGGAGACCGGGAGGCGGGCATCGGCCGCAAGTTCGTCGGGGACACGGCCCTGGTCGAGCGGGCCCTGGTGGCGCTGGCGACGAACCGGGGCCTGATGCTGGTGGGCGAGCCCGGCACGGCGAAGTCGCTGCTGTCGGAGCTGATCGCGGCGGCCGTCAGCGGGGACTCCACGCTCGTCGTCCAAGGCGGCGCGGCAACGACCGAGGACCAGATCAAGTACTCCTGGAACTACGCCCTGCTCGTCTCCGAGGGCCCGTCGCAGCGCTCGCTGGTACCGGCTCCCATGCTGAGCGGGATGCGGGAGGGGCGGCTCGTACGGTTCGAGGAGATCACCCGCTGCCCGCTGGAGGTCCAGGACTCGCTCCTGTCGCTGCTCTCCGAACGGGTCGTCGCGGTACCGGAGCTGGCGGGCCCGGACGCCATGGTGTTCGCCCGCCAGGGCTTCAACGTGATCGCGACGGCGAACACCCGCGACCGCGGGGTCAACGAGATGAGCGCCGCGCTCAAGCGGCGGTTCAACTACGAGACGGTGTTCCCCATCTCCGACCTGGACACCGAGATCGCCCTGGTCGAGACGGAGGCGAAGGCCCTGCTCCAGCGCTCGGGCGTGACCGCGGCGCCGGACCCGGACGTCCTGGAGGTGCTCGTCACCACCTTCCGGGAGCTGCGCTCCGGAGTCGGCCGCGACGGGGCGGGCACGGACCGGCTGTCCTCCGTGATGAGCACCGCCGAAGCCGTGTCGGTGGCCCACGCGGTGGGCGTACGGGGGTGGTTCCTGCGCGGCGAGCCGGGCAACGCGGCGGACCTGGTCACCTGCCTGGCGGGTACGGCGGCCAAGGACAGTCCGGAGGACCTGGCCCGGCTGCGCCGCTACCTCGAACAGCGGGCGGCCAAGCGCGGCGGGGCGCAGTGGAAGGCCCTGCACGCGTCACGCCACCTGCTGGCGGGCCGATGAATGCATGAGCAGGTGAGCCGATGACCGCAACCTTCCTGGGCGTACGCCACCACTCCCCCGCGTGTGCCCGCCTGGTCGCCCGCACGATCGGGGAGCTCCGGCCCGCCCACGTACTGGTCGAGGGTCCGGCCGATCTCAACGGCCGCCTGGACGAGCTGCTGCTGGGCCATGAGCTGCCCGTCGCCGTGTTCAGCCACTACCGGGACCCGGAGCGCACCGCCACGTCCTGGGCGCCGCTGTGCGACTACTCGCCCGAGTGGGTGGCGCTGACGGCGGGCCGGGCGGCGGGGGCGGAGGTGCGTTTCATCGACCTGCCGGCCTGGCACCCGGCGTTCGCCGGACGCACCAACCGGTACGCGGACGCCGAGGCCCGCTACGCCGAGGCGACCGACCGGCTATGCCGGCGCTTCCACGTCGATTCCGTCGACGCCCTCTGGGACCGGATGTTCGAATCGGAGCCGGAGCCCGCGTCCGGTGCCGGTGGCGGGGACGACTCGGGGGACGGCGGGCTCGGCGCCCGGCTGGAGGCGTACTTCGACGTCGTACGCGGCGACGCGGACGCGGATGACGGCGACCAGGCACGGGAGCGGTACATGGCCGCCTGGGTACGGGCCGCCGTGGCCGACGCCGGGGAGCGCCCGGTCCTCGTGGTCACGGGCGGCTTCCACCGGCCCGCGCTGGTCGCGCTGGCCGGTTCACCAGCGGCCGGCGACCCCGGCGGCGGCTGGCCGGAGGTACCGGAGCCGCCCGACGGGGCCGTCGGCGGGAGCTTCCTGGTCCCGTACTCCTTCCGGCAGCTCGACGCCTTCGCCGGGTACCAGTCCGGGATGCCCTCGCCCGCGTACTACCAGCGGCTGTGGGAGGCGGGCCCCGTCGCCGCCGGCGAAGGCCTGGTACGGGCGGTCGCCGGGCGGCTGCGCGACCGCGGCCATCCGGTCTCGACGGCCGGGCTGATCGCCGCGCGCGGCACCGCGCTGGGCCTGGCCGCGCTGCGCGGGCACCGGGCGCCGACCCGCCTTGACCTGCTGGACGGACTGGCCGGGGCGCTGATCACCGAGGCGCTCGACGAGCCGCTGCCGTGGACCCGGCGCGGCCCGCTGCGCCCCGGAGCCCACCCGGTCGTCGTGGAGATGGTCGCCGCCTGCAGCGGTGACCGCGTCGGGCGGCTGCATCCCGATACGCCGTTGCCTCCGCTCGTGCACGACGTCGAGGCCCGGCTGGCCGCGCTGGACCTGGGTCCGGACCACGGCCGTCCCGTCACGCTGCGCCTGACCGACCCGGCTGACCTGACCCGCAGTCAGGTCCTGCACCGGCTGCGGGTCCTGGACATACCGGGCTTCACCCGGGTGAGCGGCCCCTCCCACGGCACCGACCCGGTGTTCACCGAGACCTGGGAGCCCCGTACGGCGTCGGGCCGTGAGGCCGCGCTGATCGAGGCGGGCGGTTTTGGCGCGACCCTCGACGCGGCCTCGGCCGTCGCCCTCGACGACCGGATGCGCGCCGCGGGCCCGGAGCCCGACGCCCTGGCGGGGGTCCTGTTCGACGCCGTGGTGTGCGGCGCGACGCGGCTGTCCGCCCGCCTGGTCGCGGAGTTGGGGGCCGGGCTCGGGCGGGCGACCGCGCTCGGAGCGCTGGGCGGGGCACTGCACACGGCCCTCGGGCTGTGGCGGCACGACCGGGTGTACGGCGTGGCCCGCGACCCGCTGCTCGGCGCCGCCGTCGACACCGCCGTCGGCCGCGTCCTGTGGCTGGCCGAGGGCGTTCAGGGGGCGGGCGCGGGCCCCGACCAGGGCAGGCTGCGCGCGCTGTCCGCCGTACGGGATGCGGTCCTGCACGCCGAGGAGCTGCTGTCGGTGTCGCGGGAGGCGGTGGCCGGGGTCTGCCGCCGGATCGGCACGGATCCGGCGGTCCCGGCCGACCTGCGGGGTGCGGCCTTCGGTCTGCGCCGCGTGCTGGGGGACACCGGCACCGGCGGTCTCGACGCGGCCGCCGCGACCCGCGCGGCGGCCGCGCCCGGGATGCTCGGGGACTGGCTGGCGGGCCTGTTCGCCCTCGCCCGTACCGAGCTGACGTCGGGCGGCGGACCGGAACCGCTGGTCGGCGTGCTCGACGAGCTGGTCCGTGACATGTCCGAGGAGGATTTCCTGGCGGGTCTGCCCGCGCTGCGGCAGGCCTTCGCGTACTTCCCGCCCCGCGAGCGCGAGCGGATCGCCGCCCAACTGATCGAACGGCGCGGGCTGCGCGGCTCGGCACGGTCGCTGCTGCGCGTCACCGCCGACCCGCTGCTGATCGCGCGGGCCCGGAGCCTGGAGAACCAAGTGGAACGCACCCTTGACCGCTACGGCCTGCGAGCCGCCCCGTGACCGCCCCCGGCCCCCGTCCGGCCGGCGCCGGCGCCCCCGATCCCGGCCTGGAGCGGTGGCGGCTCATCCTGGGCGCCCCCGCCGAACGCTGCACGGGCCCGCTCGGCGCCGAGGCCGCCGCCCGCGACGCCGCACTGGACTGGCTCTACGGCCGCGACCCGGAACAGGCCCGGCGAGGTGTCCGTCCCGGCGTGAACGCACGTCAGGGCGGGGACGGCCCCTCGGCGGTCACCGCGGTCGACTGGCTCGACGACATCCACCGGCTCTTCCCCAAGGAGACGATCGAACGGCTGGAGCGGGACGCCGTCGAGCTCTACGAGATCCACGAGATCGTCACCGACCCGGCCGTGCTGGAGCGCGTGGAGCCCAACGCGACCCTGCTGCGCGCCGTGCTGCGCACCAAGCACTTGATGAACCCGGAGGTGCTGCGCCTGGCCCGGCGGATCGTGGAGACGGTGGTGCGCCGGCTCCTGGAGCGGTTGACGCCGGAGATCCGGCGCTCGTTCACCGGTACGCGCTCGCGGCGCCCCAGCCTGCTGCCCTCGGCCCGCGACTTCGACTTCCGCGGTACCGTCCGCGCCAACCTGGCCCACTACCAGCCCGCCGAGCGGCGCATCCTGATCGAGCGGCCGCGCTTCCACTCGCGGACCCGGCCCCACCTGGAGCAGTGGCAGCTGATCCTGCTGGTGGACCAGTCCGGTTCCATGGTCGACTCGGTCATCCACTCCGCGGTCACGGCCGCGAGCCTGTGGGGGCTGCCGGGCCTGAAGACCCACCTGGTCGCCTTCGACACCAGCGTGGTGGACCTGACGAGCGATGTCACCGACCCGGTCGAGCTGCTCATGCGCGTCCAGCTCGGCGGCGGCACCGACATCGCGAAGGCCGTCGACTACGGCACCCGGCTGATCGACAACCCGCGGCGCGCCATCGTCGCGCTGATCACCGACTTCTACGAGGGCGGCGACCCGTACCGGCTGGTGCGCGCCGTACGCGAGCTGGCCGGACAGGGCACGACCGTACTGGGCCTCGCCGCCCTCGACGAGGAGGCGAACCCGGCGTACGACCGGGAGATCGCGCAGCGGCTCGCGGACGCCGGTGCGCACGTCGGCGCGATGACGCCCGGTCAGCTCGCCGAGTTCGTCGCCGAAAGGCTGGGCCGATGACGGCGGGCTCCGGGACGGCACGCACCGGGACGGCACGCACCGACCTGCTGGCCCTCGACCTCGCCACCTTGGCCTCGCTCGCCAACCGCGGCCTGGTCAAACGTGCCGTGAAGGAGCTGGAGGCGGGCGCCGGGGCGGTGGTGTCCGCGGACGCGGACGATACGCTCCGCGGCGGGTTCCCGGACGGCACCGAGGTGTCGCTGCCGCCGGGTGCGGGCCTCGACCGGGGCGCGTGCACCTGTGGGGCACCGGGGATCTGCCGGCACCTGATCGGCCTGGTCCTCGCCTGTCAGCGGGCGGCCGCCGAGACCGGGGCCGCTACCGGGGCCGGCGCCGATGTGGCAGGGGAGCCGTGGTCCCCCGGCAGCCTCGACGACGACGCGCTGAGCGCCGCGGTCGGGGCGCGGGCCGTGGCAGCCGCCCGGCGGACCTTCACCCGCGGCTACACCGCCCGGCTGCACCACGCCACGGCCGAGGAGCCCGCCGCCCGGGCCGAGCTGCCCACCTGTACGGTGCGGTTCCCGGTACCGGCACCGGACGGCATCGGGCACGCGGTCACCGACGCCACCGCCGACCGGCGCGGGGAGGTCATCGCGCTCGCCGTCTGGGCTTTCCGTGCCGCCACCGAGGCCGATCCGGCGGATCCGCCCGTCCAGGTGGACGTGGGCGGGAGTGGCGGCCGGGCGCGGGCCGCCGGGTCGCCGGAGCTGAGCACGGCGGCCGCCCTCCTCGAGGACCTGCTGCTGGACGGCGCGGCCCACGCCGGCCCGGTCCTGGCGACGGCCCTGCGCCGGGTGCGGGACGAGCTGACGGCCCGGGCCCTGCACTGGCCCGCCGGAACGCTGACCGACGTGATCGAGCAGCTCGACGACCACGCCGCCCGCGGCGTCCGCTACCGGGCCGAGCGGCTCGCCGCCCTGGTCACCGAGTTCCACGCCCGCCACCGCGCGGCCACGCACACCGCGCACACCGCGCACACCACGCAGCTCGCCGCGTCCCAGATCCTGGGGTCGGCGGAGCGCGGCGACACCGCTCTGCGCCGGGTGCGCCTCACGGCGCTCGGCTGCCGGATCAGCGGTACCCCGGCCGACCGGACCGCCGAGGTGTTCCTCGCCGACGGCAACGCCGGGACCGGCCTGGTGCTGCGCCGACGGTGGGACCTCGCGCCGGGCCAGGAGCCGACCGGGCCCGATCTGGCGACCCGGCGGGTGGCCGGGGCCCCGCTGGGCGCGGTGGCCCGCGCCAACCTGGTGAGCGAGAGTGCCTCCCGTACGCCCGGCCTGTCGGTCACCATCGGCGGCAGCCGGGTGGCGTCGACGAGCGTGACACCGGTCGGCTCGGCATGGTCGGAGCTGCCGGAGCCGCTGCTGCTCAGGGACTTCGGCGCCCACGCCCGCGCCCTGGACCGGCTGCCGCCGTACCTGGTCCGGCCCCGGACCGAGGCCGACTCCGTCCGCGTGGTCGAGGTGCACGAGGTCGGGGAGCTGGGCTACGACCCGGCCGAGCAGCGTCTCGAGGCGACCGTGCGCGACGCGCACGGGGCTTGCGCCACGCTCTCGGCGACGCACAACCCGTACAGCCCCGGCGCGCTGGACGTGCTCGCCTCGTGCCTGGACGGCAGCCGGGGCGAGGTCCGCTGCCTGAGCGCTTTCGTCCGCGTGACGGGCGGCGGGCTCGTCTTCGACCCGATCGCGGTCATGACGGCCGAGGGCGTGACCGTACCGGACCTGAGCCCCGCCACCGGCTCCCGCCTCGTACCGAACCTGCTGCCGCGTCCGCGCGACCCTCTCACCGAGGCCCTGGAGGGCGCGCTGGCGGCGATGGCCGCGCCGGCCGACCGCGGCCTGCGCGAACTCGGCGAGGGCGCCCGCGCCCAGCTCGAGGCCGCCGCGACGGGTCTGTCCCGCGCGGGGCTGTCGGCCTCCGCCGGGCTGGTCCGGGCCTTCCTCACGACCCTGCACGAGGAGGGCCCGCCCGCGGCGGCACGCCCCTGGGTGGACGCGCAGATCCACCTGCTGTCCGCCCTGGAACTCCATGCCCGCACCACCTGAGCCCGCGCGTGGAACGCCGGCTCGCACGCCCGCACCACGAAGTCGGCGCCCTCGGCGTGACGTTGCGAGCCGAGAGCCGTCTACGCGGGGCCGTCGCCGGCCCCGGGTGCGGTGTGATCCAGCTCGGCGGCCAGTTCCTCGGCCTCGGGGTCGTTGAGCAGCGACAGGCGGTCCGGGCAGTCACCGATCTCCTCGCACACCGCGAGGGCGCCGGTGAGGGTCTCGATCGCCTGCACCGGCTCCCCCTGTGCGAGCTGGACGACTCCCCACGCCCGCAAGGCGCTTGCCCGGCCCCGCCGGTCGCCCAGGCCGGTGGCGATGTCCAGGGCTTCGCGCGCGGAACGGGCCGCTTCCGGCAACTCGCCCATGCGGGACCGTACGAACGCCAGATGGTGCAGGGCATGCGCCTGCGCACGCCGGTCGCCCAGCAGCCGGGCGGTCTCCAGCGCGTCGTTGTGGGCTTCGACGGCCGCGGTGTTGGCGCCGGTACAGCGGTGCACCGCCCCCAGGTGGTTGAGGCTGTACACCTGCCCCCGCCGGTCACGCAGCTCCCGGGCCGTTTCCAGGGCGGCAGCGTGGCCCGCCTCTTGCGCCTGGAGCTCCCCTCGCGGCCGCGAACGCGCCCGGCAGCTGACGTGCGGTGGTGTCCGGCGGTGCCGGCGGTTATCCGCGGTGCGTCTCCAGCAGCCTGAGCCAGATTTCGCTGATCGTCGGGAAGGCCGGGACCGCGTGCCAGAGGCGTTCGATCGGGACCTCGCCCGCCACGGCGATGGTGGCCGCGTGCAGCAGTTCGGCGGCGCCCGGGCCGACGAAGGTGGCTCCGAGGAGGATCCCGCGGTCCAGGTCGACGACCATCCGGGCGCGGCCGCGGTAGCCGTCGGCGTAGAGTCCGGCGCCCGAGACCTTGGAGAGGTCGTGGTCGACGGCGCGGACCCGGTGGCCCGCCCGTTCGGCCTCGGCGAGGCTGAGGCCGACCGCGGCGGCTTCCGGGTCGCTGAAGACCACCTGCGGGACGGCCCGGGTGTCGGCGGTCGCCGCGTGCGCACCCCAGGGGCCGGTGGCGAGCGGGGCGCCGCCTTCCGCGCGGGCGGCGATCGCGGCTCCCGCGATACGGGCCTGGTATTTGCCCTGGTGGGTCAGGAGCGCGCGGTGGTTGACGTCGCCGACGGCGTACAGCCAGTCGTGCCCGGGCACCCGGCAGCTGTCGTCGACCCCGATCCACTGCCTCGCGGGCAGCCCGACCGTGTCCAGCCCGATGTCCTCGGTCCGCGGCGCGCGTCCGGTCGCCACCAGCAGTTCGTCGCCCTCGACGAGCTCGCCGCCCTCCAGCACCACCGTGACGGGGCCGGTGGTGCCGTCCCGTACGACGGCCTCGGCGCTCACACCCGTACGGACCACCGCGCCCGCCTCGCGCAGCGCCTCGGCGACCAGCCCGCCGGCGAAGGGCTCCATCCGCGGCAGCAGTCCCGAACCGCGTACGAGTACGGTGACCTGCGATCCGAGGCCCTGCCATGCCGTGGCCATCTCCGCGGCCACCACCGAGCCGCCCACGATCAGCAGCCGCCCCGGCACCTCCCGGGCCGACGTCGCCTCGCGGCTGGTCCACGGGCCGGCCGCGGCCATCCCGGGGACGTCGGGGATCACGGCCCGGCTCCCGGTGGCGACCACCACCGCGTGGCGGGCGGACAGTACGTGGTGCTCGCCCTCGGGGCTGGTGACGGCGACCTTGCGGACCCCGTACAGACGGCCGTGGCCCCGGTAGACATGGGCGCCGATCGAGTCTAGCCAGTCGATCTGGCCCTCGTCCTTCCAGTTCCCGGTCCAGTAGTCGCGGTGCGCGAACACCGCCGCCGTGTCGAGCGGCCCCCCGGCGGCGCCCGCCAGGCCCGGCACCCGGCGGGCATCGGCCCGCGCCAGCACCGGGCGCAGCAGCGCCTTGCTCGGGATGCACGCCCAGTACGAGCACTCCCCGCCCACGAGCTCGCTCTCGACCAGGGCGGTACTCAGCCCGGCGGCGCGGGTCCGGTCGGCGACGTTCTCGCCTGCCGGCCCCCCGCCGAGCACCACTACGTCGTACTCCACGGCTCCAGTCATACGGGTCAGTGTCGCCGCCCGCCGGGGGCGGCGTCACGCAATCAGGCCTCCGGCGTGCCGGTGTCCTGGCCGCCCTGCTGCTCCGCGGCGATCTTGGCGCGCACCTCGTCCATGTCGAGGGCGCGCGCCTGCGCGATGAGGTCCGTCAGGGCCGCCTCGGGCAGGGCGCCGGGCTGGGCGAAGATCGCCACCTGGTCCCGGACGATCATCAGGGTCGGGATCGAGGTGATCTGGAAGGCTCCGGCCAGCTCCTGCTGCGCCTCGGTGTCCACCTTGGCGAAGACCAGGTCGGGGTGGGCCTGCGAGGCCTTCTCGAAGACCGGGGCGAACTGCAGGCACGGCCGGCACCAGCCCGCCCAGAAGTCGATCAGCACGAACGGGTTCTCGCTGACCGTCTGGTCGAAGTTTTCCTTGGTGAGCTCGACTGTAGCCACGGTGTCCTGCCTCCTGATTGGGCGTTCTGCTCCTTGAACCAACGACGTGTGCGCATCATTCCGCCCGCGACCGGACGGTTCCTAGAACGGATGCCCTGCGGGGGTGGAGCGGGTCGTGGTCCAGCGCAGCTCGGTGAAGGCGTCCAGGTTGGCCTCGCCGCCGAACCGGGCGCCAGTGCCGGAGGCGCCCACTCCGCCGAACGGGGCAACGGCCTCGTCGTTGACGGTCTGGTCGTTGACGTGCGCGATCCCGGTCGGGATCCGCTCGGCCAGGTCCAGCCCGCGCGCCGCGTCCCGGGTGACGATCCCGAGGGAGAGCCCGTACGGGCCGGCCGAGGCCAGCTCCACCGCCTCCTCCTCCGTGACGAAGGACCGAACGGGCGCGACGGGCCCGAAGACCTCCTCGGCGTAGGCGGGGGTGTCGTCGCACACCCCGGCCAGCACGGTCGGCCGGTAGAACAGGTCGCGGTGGGTGCCGCCCGCGACGAGCTTGGCGCCCTGTCCGGTGCTGGCCTCGACCAGGGCGTGTACGCGCTCCACCTGGGCCCGGTCGATCAGCGGGCCCAGATGGACCTGCTCGCGGTACGGGTCCCCCACCGCCAGGGCCTCCGCGCGTACGGCGAGCCGCTCCACGTACTCGTCGTAGAGCGAGGCGTGCACGAGGTGGCGGCCGGCGGTCATGCAGATCTGGCCCTGGTGGAAGAAGGAACCCCAGGAGGCCTGGGCCACGGCGGCCTCCACGTCCGCGTCGCGGAGTACGACGAGGGCCGAGTTGCCGCCCAACTCCAGGTGGACGCGCGTGAGGTGACGGCCCGCCAGTTCGGCGACGGACCGGCCGGCGGCGGTGGATCCGGTGAACGACACCACCCGGACCCGCGGATCGGCGACGACCGCGGCCCCCGTCTCGGCGCCGCCCGGCAGGACGTGCAGCAGGCCGCCCGGCAGTCCCGCGGCGGCGAAGACGGCGGCGAGCGCGAGACCTCCGCAGACGGCGGTGCGCCGGTCCGGCTTGAGCAGCACCGCGTTGCCGAGGGCCAGCGCGGGCGCCACCGAGCGGATCGACAGGATCAGCGGGGCGTTGAACGGGGCCACGACCCCGACCACCCCGGCCGGCACCCGCCGGGTGAACGAGAGCCGGGGCGCCTCGCTCGGCAGCACCTGCCCGGTCGGGCGGGAGGCCAGCGCGGCGGCCTCGTAGCACTCCTGCGCGGCGACGTGCAGCTCGAAGTCGGCCTTGCCCGGTATCGAGCCGGACTCCCGCACCAGCCATTCCCGCAGCTCGTCGGCGTGCGCGGTGAACAGGTCCCCGGCGCGGCGCAGCACGGCCGCCCGCTCCGGGTGGGTGGCGCGCGCCCACTCGCGCTGCGCGGCCTGCGCCCGTACGGCCGCCTCCGCGACATCAGCGGGCGCGGCCAGGTCGACGGTGGCGAGGGTGCGGCCGGTGGCGGGTTCGACGACCGGGGCGGCGCCGCCGGTGAGGGTGGGTCCGTCCTGCCAGAGCGTCGGATCGAGGATCGGCATGGCGCGGGGCCTCCGGGTGGGATGGGCGAGTGCCGGGCGTGCGGGGGGCGTGCGGGGGGCGGCAGCACGCGCCATCGTGCCAGACCGGAGGCTCCACTTCTGTTCAGTTATTGGGCAGTTGAGGAGGGGCGGTGACCGGAAACGATCGACGCCCTTCAGCGCTCCAGGACGAGCGCGATGCCCTGCCCGACCCCGATGCACAGCGCCGCCATGCCGGTGCCCGAGCCCGCCGCCGCCAGCTGGTGCGCGACCGAGCCGGCCAGGCGGGCCCCCGACGCGCCGAGGGGGTGGCCGATCGCGATGGCGCCCCCGCGCGGATTGACCACCGCCGGGTCGAGCTCCGGCCAGGCCGCCAGGCAGCCCAACGCCTGTGCGGCGAAAGCCTCGTTGAGTTCGAAGGCGGTGAGGTCGCCGAACCCTCGGCCGGCCTTGCCGAGCGCCTGCTGCACGGCGTCCACCGGGCCCAGTCCGAAGAGCTGGGGCTCGATGCCGGTGACGGCGGAGGCACGGATGCGGGCGAGGGGCTCCCGGCCGGTGGCGGCCAGGCCCGCCTCGTCGGTCAGCAGAAGGGCCGCGGCGCCGTCGTTGAGCGGGGAGGCGTTGCCGGCCGTGACCGTACCCCGGCCGTCCGTACGGAAGGCGGGCTTCAGCCGGGCCAGGGCCTCGGGCGTGGAACCCTCCCGGATGCACTCGTCCCGTACCAGGTCCACGCCCTCGTACGGCGCGACCTCGCCGTCGTACAGACCGGCGGCCCAGGCGGCCGCCGCCTTGCGGTGGCTCTCCAGGGCGAAGGCGTCCTGCGCCTCGCGCGTGATGGCGTACTTGTCGGCGACGAGTTCGGCGCCCTCGCCGAGGGAGACGGTCCACTCCGCGGGCATCCGCGGGTTGGTCATCCGCCAGCCCAGCGTGGTGGACCACATCTGCTGGTGGCCGGCCGGGAAGGTGCGTTCGGGCTTCTGCACCACCCAGGGGGCGCGGGTCATCGACTCGACTCCGCCCGCGATGGCGACGGAGGCGTCGCCCAGCGCGATGGCGCGGGCGGCCTGGATCACGGCTTCGAGGCCCGATCCGCACAGCCGGTTGACGGTGACGCCCGGGACGCTCACCGGGAGGCCGGCCAGCAGGACCGCCATCCGGGCGACGTCGCGGTTGTCCTCGCCCGCGCCGTTGGCGTCGCCGAAGACGACGTCGTCGATGCGGGCCGGGTCGAGGTCGGGCGTACGCTCCACCAGCGCGCGGACCACGTGCGCGGCGAGGTCGTCCGGCCGGACTCCGGCGAAGGCCCCGCCGAACTTGCCGATCGGGGTGCGGACGGCGTCGACGACGTAGACGTCGCGGACGGTGCGGATGCTCATGGGGTCGCTCCTGGGCGGATCCGTACGGGCGGTGGCGCTTCGGTGCGTGTGTGGGCACCGCGGGACGCCGCCGGGCGCGCCCGGTGGGACGCGCCCGCAGTCTCCGTCCGCAGGTCACCGCCTGTCAACGGCCCCCGGCCCCGGAAGCGGCCGGCACGCCGCGCCGGGCTTCTGGCGTGAAAGCGGCCGTCCCCCGTCTCCTGGCCGCCGGTCGTCAGGTCGACTCGCGGTGGACGGCCCTCGCCGCCATCAGGTCGTGCCGCTCCGTGACCTCCGACGGCTCCCGCACGGCGCGGTCCACCAGCGAGGCCAGGTGGTCCCCGGTCGGCAGTTCGATCTGCACCGTGCTCAGCCGGGGCCGCAGCAGCCGTCCGATGAGCAGGTCGTCGGCGCCGATGACGGCGACGTCCTCGGGGATGCGCAGCCCCTCGTCCTGCAGGGCCCGCATGAGCAGCATGGCGTACTCGTCGTTGTACGCGAAGACGGCGTCCAGACCGAGTCCGCGCCAGCGGGCCGCGAGCGACGCGGCCGACTCCTCGGAGTAGGCCATCGGGAGGGCCTCGATCTGCGCACCGGCCGCACCGGCCCCGGCCGCTCCCCGCACCGCCTCGCGGGCGCCCGCCAGCCGGGGCGCGGAGAACAGTTCCATGCCGTCCTCCTCGGGCACGATCACGCCGATCCGGCGCCGGCCGCGCTCGACCAGGTGGGCGGCGGCCCGTGCTCCGACCTGCTCCTGGTTCATGACCAGCGCGTGCGCGCCCGGCACGCTGCCCGGGCCCATGGTGATCACCGCGCGGGCCCCGGCCCGCTTGAGGGTGGCCACGTTGTGCGCCGAGAGCGTGGTCTCACCCAGGGAGATCACCGCCACGGGACGCAGCTCGGCCCAGGCGCGGGCGGCCTCGTCACCGCTGAGGCCGAGGCTGCCGTACTGGACCACGGTGTAGTCGAGCCGGCGCAGTGCCCACTGGAGTTCGTTGAGGAAGGTGCTGTACAGCGGCCCGACCGGCACGTGCGAGGTGGGCAGCAGCACGATCCGGGTGTGCCCGGCGCGCAGGCTGCGGGCCGCCGCGTGGGGCACGTATCCGAGTTCCTCGGCGGCCTCGCGCACCTTGCGGCGGGTCGGCTCGCTGATGCGCACGGCTTCGGCGTTGTTCAGGACGTACGAGACCGTGGCGCGCGACACGCCCGCGAGCCTGGCGACGTCGGCACTGGTCGGCACGGGGGGCGGCGGGGCCTGCGGCGGCGTGGAGGAGCCGGAGCGCCCCGAGGCGGGTGCCGGCGACGGCGACTTCGATGACTGAGACATTGCCGTGGCATCTTTCCAGACCGGTTGCGGCCGGGGGCTAGCGGATGGCCGGAATCGGCTGCTACACAGTGGTTACACGATTCATTGACACGTGTAACTGACGCGCCGCATCCGCTTCGCCGAGCACGTCGCCGCGCGTGTCCCGACGTGCCGCCGCCCTGTCGCGCTCCGTCGCACCCCCGCCGTCGCGACAGGGCGGCGCGCACCCCTCCCGCCCCCCATCCCTCATCCCCTCGCACCCGCCCAGGAGGGCACCGTGGGCCTTTCCTCCCCCGGCAACGGCATCGGCAGCGCCGCCGCCGGCCCAGCCACCGCCGGCCCAGCCACCGCCGGCACGTCCGCCGCGACCGGCCCGTCCCGCCCCGGACGAGGGCTGCTGCCGCTGCTGCTCGTCGGCAACAGCGCCATGTACGCCCTGTACACAGGCGTCGCCGGCGTCCTGCTCGCGCTCCAGGTGGAAGATGTCGATCCGGCGAACAAAGTGGCGAACTTCGGCCTGATCGCAGGGGTCTCGGCGGTCTTCGCCACGGTGTTCAACCCCGTCGCCGGTGCCCTGTCCGACCGCAGCGGACGGCGCAACCCCTGGATCCTCGGCGGCGGACTCGCCGCCGTACCGGCGATGTTCCTGCTCGGCTTCGCCGACACGATCCTGCTGATCACGATCGCCTGGTGCCTCGGCCAGGCCGTCATGAACGTCTACCAGGCCGCCCTCACCTCCGTGGTGCCCGACCGGGTGCCGATGGACGCACGCGGCAAGGCCTCCGCGGCCGTCGGCCTCGGCCTGCCCTTCGGTTCCACGCTCGGCGCGCTGGTCGGCGCGGCCTTCTCCGACGACTACCGCACCGGCTACCTCGTCTTCGGCGCGCTCGTGGCGGGCTCGGCGGTCCTCTTCACCGCCTGCACCCGCGAGCAGCGGCTGCCGGCGCGCGCGCCGCTGCCCGTCAAGGCGCAGCTCGCCGCCTTCGCGAGCGCGCTGCGCGACCACGACTTCCGGTGGGCCTTCATCGGGCGGGCGCTGCTCGTCCTCGGGTACTTCGCGGTGAGCGGCTACCAGCTCTACGTCCTCCAGGACCACACGGTGCTGCCCGGCGGCATGGAGCCGGAGGCCGCGGTGGCGGTGCTGATGCCGCTGACCAGCGTGGCGATGGTCGTCTCCACGGTCCTCGGCGGCTACCTCTCCGACCGCTTCGACCGCCGCAAGCTCTTCGTGGGCGCCTCCGCCCTGCTGTCGGCGGTGGCGCTGGTGATCCCGGCCCTGTCGGCCGGCTGGACGGCGATGCTGGCCTTCTCGGTCGTCAACGGGCTCGCGTTCGGCTGCTACATGGCCGTGGACACCGCGCTCGTGACGCTGGTGCTCCCCAAGGCCGAGGACGCGGCCCGCGACATGGGCGTGCTCAACATCGCCAACGCCGGTCCGCAGATCGTCGCGCCGTTCATCGCCTCGGTCGTGGTCTCGCTCAGCGGCGGGTACACGGCCCTGTTCGTCGTCGCGGCCGTACTGGCGGTGGCGGGCGCCCTGGCCGTGATGCCGATCCGCAGCGTGCGCTGACCCGTCCCCTCCCCTCTCCCCGTTCCCTCCTGTCTCGCCACCGTTCCTCCCCTCATCGACGAAAGGCACCACCGTGCTGCTGCACACCCAGACCTGGGGCGAGGGCGAGCGCATCGCCCTCCTGGTCCACGGGATCATGGCCGACCACCGGACCTGGCGCCGGGTGGGTCCCGCCCTCGCCGACCGCGGATACCACGTGATCGCCGTGGACCTGCGCGGCCACGGGGCCAACGGCCGGGGCGAGTACAGCCCGGCGCTCTTCGCGGACGACCTGGTCGAGACCCTGCCGTCGGGCGCCGAACTCGCCGTGGGCCACTCCCTGGGCGCCTTGACCCTGTCGCTCGCGGTGGACCAGCTGAGGCCGCGGCGCGCGGTGTTCTCCGACCCGGCGTGGCACCTCTCCGCCTCCCCGGAGGGCTTCGGGCCGGAGCTGCTCGCGGAGTTCAAGACAGCGCCCAGAGAACGGATCCAGGCGATGAACCCGCGATGGGAGGAGGCCGATGTGGACATCGAGCGGGCGACCCTGGCGGTGTGGGACGAGGCCACCGCGCTGAGCCTCGTCCCGCTGAGGGGAGCCGACCTGATGCCGGCGGCCCCCGCAGTCCCTTCGCTGGTACAGCTCGCCGATCCGAGCACGCTGGTCTCGCCGGAACGGGCGGCGGTCCTCAAGAGCCGTGGTTTCGAGGTGCGTTCGGTCGCCGGGGCCGGACACACCATCCACCGGGACGACTTCGACGGGTTCATGGCCTCGCTGGAAGGTTGGATCTAGTCACCTCCGGCCACCCACCGCTACGGTCTCCTTACTGATCGGTAGGGGGAGTGGTCGCGGTGTCTGATTCTTCAGCGTCAACGGTCTCGGCGGCGGGGCCGGCCGCCTGCGGCTCCGGACACGGATCCGACTACGGCTACGGCTCCGGCTCCGGCTCCGGCTCCGGCTCCGGCGGGCCGTCGGGCCTGGTGGAGACGGCGGCAGCTCTCGCCGAAGGCCGCTGCTCGGCACGGGAGTTGACGGAGCGCGCCCTGCACCGGATCGCGGCCGCCCAGCCCCGGCTCAACGCGTTCCGGACGGTGCGCGCCGAAGCCGCCCTCGCGGAGGCGGACGCGGCGGACCGGCGGCTGGCCGCGGGCGAGCGGCTGCCGCTGCTGGGCGTTCCGCTCGCCGTGAAGGACGACATGGACGTGGCCGGCGAGCCGACCTCCTTCGGCTGCGCCGGCGCCTTCCCCGCGAAGGCCGCCGACAGCGAGGCGGTACGCAGGCTGCGCGCGGCCGGTGCCGTGATCGTCGGCAAGACCCAGACGCCGGAGCTGGGCCAGTGGCCGTTCACCGAGGGCGAGGCCTTCGGAGAGACCCGCAACCCGTGGAACACCGCCTACACGCCCGGCGGTTCCTCGGGCGGCTCGGCGGCCGCGGTGGCGGCGGGACTGGTCCCGGCGGCGCTCGGGTCCGACGGCGCGGGCTCCGTCCGGATCCCCGCGGCCTGGACGCACCTGATCGGCGTGAAACCGCAGCGCGGGCGGATCTCCACCTGGCCGGAGCCGGAGTCCTTCCACGGGCTCACCGTCAACGGCGTCCTGGCCCGTACGGTGGCCGACGCGGCCCTCCTTCTGGACGCGGCGAGCGGCCCGCACCCCGAGGACCTGCACCGGCCGGCCCGCATCTCGGCCGCGGAGGCGGCCCGCCGCACGCCGCGCCGGCTGCGCATCGCCCTGTCGTTCGCGATGCCGTTCACGGCGACGCCCAAGTCCCTGGACCCGGAGGTGCGTTCGGCGGTGGAGCGGCTGGCGGCGCGGCTGGAGTCGCTGGGCCACGAGGTGGTTCCCGAGGACCCCCGGTACGGTCCGATCGGCCTGACCTTCGTCCCCCGGGCGACGAGCGGCGTACGGGACTGGGCGTCGCGGGTTCCGGATCCCGGGCTGCTGGACCCCCGTACGCACGAGGCGGTACGGACGGGCCGGATCCTGGGCGGCCTGCCCCTGCGCGCGGCCCGCCGGACGGAAGCGGTGCTGCGCCGGCGGGTCGGGGAGATCTTCGGCCGCTTCGACGTGGTCCTGACCCCGACGACGGCCACCCCGCCCCTGCGGATCGGAGCGCTGTCGGGCCTGGGTGCGATGGCCACGGACCGGGCGATGATCGCCGCCTGCCCGTACGCCTGGACGTGGAACGTGCTGGGCTGGCCGGGCGTGAACGTTCCGGCGGGCTTCACGGAGGACGGCCTGCCGACGGGGGCCCAGCTCCTGGGCCCGGCCGACTCGGAGCCGACCCTGCTGGGCCTGGCGGCGCAGCTGGAGTCGGCGGAGGGATGGGCCGCGAGGTGGGCCGGGGACTCCTGGGGCCGATAGCCGGGCGGGCACTCCCCTAGACACCCCCTAGAGGCCCCAGGCCCTACGGAAGGCCGTCAGGCAAGCGACCGAAGTCCAGGGGCTTGGGGAGAGGGCGTGGCGGGCGTCGGCGAGCCGTGTGAGGGACCTGGCGCCCGCGTCGGGCCCTGTGGCCTGCTTGAGGCGGTCCGAGGTCAGGGTCGCCCCGAAGAAGTCCATCACCGTCGCGGCGAAGAGCATGAAGGCGGCGAGCTCGCACCCCAGGCGCGTGGCCGCGGGCATCTGCGGCGACCCGTCGGCCGCGCGGAGACCGGCGCCCTGCCGCAGACACCACGCGCCCAGCTCCTCGTACCACTCGCGGAACCGGTCCGCTGAGGCGCCCGCAGGTTCGATGAGTTCGATGCGGTTGACGAGCGCGAGGCCCGCCGCGCCCGTGGCTTCCCGCAGCAGGCCGTGGCGAACGCCGGCCAGCCGTGCCACGGCCTCGCTTCGCATGAGTTGCGGCACCTCTTGCACCAGGTCGATCTCGCTTCCTTCCTCGTGCCGGCCGACCAACGCGCGAGCGCTGCGCTGCAGTTCCCGGGGGAGGCCGCCCGACAGGACGTAGCACAGGGCTACGAAGGGGTCCTTCCATCCCAGGAGCAGCCCGTGAAGCATCTGCTGCGCGTTGGGAAGCTCCAGGCGCTGGAGCGTGAGGACATCGTCGAAACAGCTGTCGAACACATCACGGAAGGGCATCCCGCGCCGTGCGAAGCTCGCGGCGGCCTCCTCCGAAACGGAGACAAGGAAGAAGCATCGGCTGGCGCCGAACATTCCCTTGACATCGTTGAGGAACTTCTCGACTTCCTCCGCGCTTCTCACCTTGTCCAGCTCGTCGACGGCGATGATGAGCTGGTAATGCTGGGTCACTGCCTCAAGGAACACCCGGAGCCCGGCCACGATCTCGGGATAGCTCTTGGCCCGTTCACCCATCGTCGTCCCTTGTTTGGCACTGATGTCGACTCCTACCGGAAGCTGGCGCGCACCACCGAGCCTGAGCGTCATCGTGTGCTCAGCGCTGAGCGTCTGCTCGTAGCGGATCTGCCGGAGCTGGTCGAGGGCGAGTTCACGGAGCGCGGCCTCCCGGGAGTACCTCGACTTGTCGGATGTTCCGGCTCGGGCGATATGCCACAACTCCCTGGCCACCTTCGCCAGCCGGCTCCCCGCGAGGATCAGCGCCGCACCGAGGAGGACCATCGCCACACCTCCCAGCAGCATCCACGTACCGCGCCCCAGCCCGCCGGACACCGTGAGCAGCGACAGGCCGCCCGCCGCGCACAGCGCCAGCGCAGGGCACCACCACCTGGCCAGATCCTCCGCCTTGGCATGCCGCCGGCTCTGCTCGGACCCCGGCCCACCGTCGGAGGCCGGTTCGGACGTGGACCGGAAGGCACGCGGCACCGCCAGCTCGACGGCGGCAACGAAGAACACCACCAAGAGGGCTGCCGCGGCCGCGGTCAGGACCACGCCGGCATAGGCCCACGAGTCACCCGGAGCGCTGACCAGCCGGGCCGCGCGGGCCACGAGTACGGCGCCGGCAGCCAGGACGGCCACTCCGGCCAGAGCGATACCGACCGCGGTGGCGACCCTGGTCGCATAGCGGGGCCGTGGACTGTCGTTCACCTCCGCTTCGAGGCTGCGGTCCGCATCGGGGCCCACCAGCGCACGGCAGACCTCGGCATGCAGGTGCAGGACGAAATCGCGCGGATCGTACGCGACGGGGGCGGCCACCCTGACCCCCAGCCGGGTGTGCTCCGGTGGTCGCAGGTCCGCGTCCTCGGACCCCTCGCTGGGCGGGCTGGAGGTCGTGAAGTACTCGATGAGCCGGGACTTGCCCACACCTCTCGGACCCGCGATGCCGAAGCTTCCCTCGCCCCACCGGTCGATCATCGACTCCAACCGCTCGAAGGCCGAGGTGACCACCACCTTTCTGTTGGCCACCGTCTCGCGGAGAAGGTCAAGGGAGCCGACCTGCATGCTCAAGGCGAACTGCGCGGCCACAGCACTGTTGAGGGCCGTGACGACCACCGTGTAAACGCACGATTCCGCCGCCGCGTCGAGGTCCGCCCGTGCCGCGTCCCATTCCGTCTCCAGGGCGCGGTACTCCTGCCGCTCGCGCGCCCGCGCTTGCTGCTCGCGCACGTCCTTCGCCAGGCTGGCCTCGACCTCGGACTCTGCGTTCCGCAGGGCCATGAGCTCGCGAAGCATCGCGACTCGGAGATCGTCCGGCCGCTTCGGCGGAGCGGCCGGACCGTCCTTCGCCATGCCCCGGATCCAGTGGCCCGAGACGGGCGTACGGGCGGCCAGCAGTTGTCGGGCCGTCTCCCGTCGCTGCCAGGCCACATTCAGCAGCACCCGCACACGGTCCGCCGCCTTGCCGGTCACCTCATCACGGGAAAGTTCACGGTTCAGATCGAGCAGCGCCGCCCGCACATCGCGCAGGCCGTCCGCCGCCTCAGAAAGCTCCGTGAACGCGGCGTACCGCACCGGATCGGATTCCATCTCCGCCACGAGCAGATCATCCAGGTGGCCCGCGACCTGGCGGGTCCGCTCCAGCTGGTCGGTCAGGTTCTGACGGATGGATTCCCGCTGCTCCTCCACCACAGCAGCGAGATCCGGGGCCTCCTGGAGAAGCCCCAGCTGGTCGGCGATATCGGACCGGGCACACACGGCGGCCATCGCCTGCCCCATCAACAAGGCTTCGTCCACGGCGTAGTGCCCCGCCATCGGACGCGGCAGGAAGGACCGCCGCATCTTCGCATAACCCGTGCCGAGCTCCCCCGGACGGATACCGCTGGGGAATGACATGGGGGATCACCCCACAGATCTCGGTCTCTCCCCCTCCAGGGTCATCCCGCTGCCGTCAGGCGGTCAAATCGGCCACAAGGCGACACTGCCCGGCAGACCACTGCAACGACTGTTGAAAGGCGGCGATCTCAGGTAAGTTCCTTTTGGGAACCTATAAGGACCGAGGGGATGTCGATGACTCAGCAGACCTGGACGGCCGTGGACGCGTACTTCGACGGGCTGTTGGTCGAGGAGGACGAGGCCCTGACGGCCGCCACGGCCGACAGCGAGGCGGCGGGGCTTCCGCCCCATCAGGTCGCGGCCAATCAGGGGAAGTTGCTCCACCTTCTCGCCCGGATTCGCGGCGCGCGCAGGATCCTGGAGATCGGCACGCTGGGGGGTTACAGCACCATCTGGCTCGCCCGGGCCCTCACCGAAGGCGGGCAGGTGGTCACGTTGGAGGTCGACGCACGGTGTGCCGAGGTCGCCGCCGCGAACATCGCCCGCGCCGGACTGCAGGACGTCGTCGACATCCGTCACGGCAGGGCCGTGGACCTCCTCCCGCAGCTCGCGGACACCGAGCCGTTCGACCTGGTCTTCATCGACGCCGACAAGCCGTCCAATCCCGAGTACCTCGAGTGGGCCCTCAGGCTGACGCGGCCCGGCAGCGTCATCATCGGCGACAACGTCGTCCGCGACGGCGCCGTGGTCGACGCCACCAGCTCCGACCCCCGCGTGCAAGGCGTCCGCCGCTTCACCGAACTGATCGCCGAACACCCCCAGCTGACGGCCACCGCCCTGCAGACCGTCGGCAGCAAGGGCTACGACGGCCTCGTCATGGCCCTCGTCACGCAGGAGCCGCGTCGGCGCCCCGTGTCCGACACCGCGACCCGCTAGCCTCACGCGGATGACGACCATTTCACCCCAGGACAACCACCCCACCGACCAGCCCGGCCGCGACGGAGCCACCGCCACCACCGAGGCCGATCCGCATGCCATCGGCCCGGTGCGGACGGAGTACGCACCCGACCCGGACGGCGATCCGGACCCGGGCGAGATCGTGTGGACCTGGGTCCCGTACGAGGAGAACGACGGCCGCGGCAAGGACCGCCCGGTCCTCGTCGTGGCCCGGGAGCCGGGCGAGCGGACGCTGCTCGCCGTACAGCTGTCCAGCAAGCGGCACGACCACGACCGGGAGTGGGTACCGATCGGCACCGGCCCGTGGGACAGCGCGCGCCGGGAGTCCTGGGTGGACGTCGACCGGGTGCTGCGGGTGCACGAGGCGGGGATGCGGCGCGAGGCCTGCGCGCTGGACCGGGGACGCTTCGGGCTGGTGGTCAACCGGCTGCGCGAACGCTACGGCTGGCGGTAGCCCCGGCCACCCGGTGGCCGGCCGGCCACCCGCCCGGCTCCGCCGCAGCCACGCCCCCAGGGGGTGTCTGACGGAGGTCCGCGGCGTCGCGATGCCCGGCACGCACTCTCGCAGCACCGGCTGTCCATGGAGACGCCCGGTCTCGACACCCCCGAGGCGAAGGCGGCCCTCGGTGACGCCGCCGAGGCCGCTGCCGGAGCCGTGGCATACGGCGCGTACTACCCCCGCGTCCCCTTCGACGTCTTCCTCACCTACGCCGACTTCGGCCTGCGTTACGACACCGAACCGGACGGCAGCCCGGAGCCCGTGAGCGCGGACGGCTGGATCGAGGCGTTCTGCCTCGCGGTTCTCGTCGACAAGACCGAACACCACGGCGAGGCCTTCCACTTCGCCCGCCGGGCGCTGCAGCGGGACAAGGCCGGATGGCCGTCGGCCGAGCTGATCAACGGTCTGCTCGCGTACGTCAGCGGAGACATCGGCAGGGAGTACCCGAAGGGTCCGCCGTCCCGCGAGGAGAAGCTCGCCGCGCTCGACGCCGCGCTCACGCGGATCGCCGGTCGGCAGGGCAGCGGCGAGGACGACCCGGAGAGCCACCCGCACAGCGTCGGGCTCCGCGCGCTGCGCGCCCTGACCCACGGCGATCGGGACGCGTTCCGTGCCGAGTTGGCCGCGCTGCTGCTCCCGCACGCCACCCTCGACGCCACCTCCCAAGGCGGTTCCGGCCGTGGCCCCTCCCCCACGCCCCGTACCCTGCTCCCCCTTCTCCCCCTGACCCTGACCGCGCTCGCCTGGCGCCGCGAAGGCTGGCGGCCGCCCATCGACACCGGCTACCTGCCGCGGGCGCTGGTCACCGGTTTCGCGACGGCAGGGCCGCGGGTCGGGGCGTACGGCCGCGCCGCCGGCCGGATGCGGTCGCGGCCCTCGCCGCCGGTCCGGTGATGGTCGAGCGGCCCGCGTCCCCGCTGGCCGTCCACCCCGAGGGGGAGGCGCTGTTCGAGCAGGCCGCCCGGGAAGCCCTCACCCCGCCGCCCGGGAAGCCGCGCTCCGTCCGGCAGTTGGCGCACGCCGCCAACGACCACAAGCTCCTGTTCATGGCACGCGCCGCGCAGTCCGCGGACGCGACGGAAGAGCAGTGCGAAGGCCTCCGCCTCGCAGCCCGGCTGAGCTCCACCATCTTCCGTGCGGCGCTCGCCGAGCCCGGCACCGACGTCGAGGTGACGGTCGACGGGGAGCGGCTCACGTACCCGGCGGGCCGGAACGACGAGACCGGCCCCGGGCAGTGGCACCAGGGGGTCCTCCTCGCCCTGGTCACCGGCCGCCGCGAGGACCTCGCCCCGTTCGCCCTCACCGGTCCCGCGTTCCACAAGGAGGACCGTTCCGCCTACGCGTCCTACCGCCGCGCCCTGCACGACTACCTGCGTGCCGAGGACCCCGGGCCCGCCACCGACCAGGCGCTGGCCGACGCCCCGCAGGTCAAGGCCTGGGGCTTCAAGGAGGCGCCGGCCGTTCTTCTCTCGCAGCTCGTCGAGGGGGACGAGGAGAGCTTCAACCTGGCCCTGCCGGACGCCCTCGAGGCCCATCGCGACCACTACGGCGTCTCGGACCGCGCCGAGCGCATCGAGGCGGCGGTCAGCCTCGACGTCCTGGCGCTGGCCTGCCGCGCCCGCCGTCGGGGCTGGGACATCAAGGTCTCGTCCCCCTACCTGCCGCCGCGCCTGCTCGAGGCGGCCGAACCCTTCTAGGCGAAGCCCGGTAGCCCGGTAGCCCGAGAGCCCGCCGAAGGTCTACGCGAAGGCGCGTTCGAAGGCCTCCCGGGTCTCCGGCTTGCGGTCCAGGATCCCGAACACCACCCGATCGAACACTTCTGCGAAGCGGCCGGCCAGCAACCCCCGGAAGGCCTCGGCCACCACCGCCGGATCGTTCTGGAAGACCCCGCACCCCCACGCGCCGAGCACCAGCCCCCGGTAACCGTGCAGGGCGGCCACCTCCAGGACGAGTCCGGCCCGCCGGACCAGCGCCCCCGGGACCTCTGCGGCCCGCTCCGGCTCCTGGCGGCGGATCGTGCCCGCGTTCGGGGCCGGGGAGGTCAGGAAGCCGACGCGGAAGGGGCTCTCCAGCAGAGCGCCCCCGTCGTCGCGGAAAACGGGGACCCCGGGCGAGTGAATCACCCGGTCGGTGTAGAAGGTGCTGCGCTCCGCGCGGTGGACCTCGTAGTACTCCGGAGCCTGGAGCAGGGTCTCGTACAGGGCCGAGGCGCGGCACAGCGCCTCCTCCTGGGCCTTGGCGCCGCGAACGTACCCGCCCCCGGGGTTCCGGGCCGAAGCGAAGTTCAGCACCGCCACCGAGGAGCCCTGCGCCGCGAGCCTGCGGGCGGCGACCGCGCTGCTCTCCCCGGTGACCTCGACGGCCGTCGCGCCCCCGCCACCGGCGATCACCTCGTCTGGAATCACCCGGTTTGGTCCATATATCCTGGTTCCCGCCTTGGCTTCCGCCACGGCGGCGGCCAGCTCGACCCGCCGTCCCGATTGCGCCCGGTACCCGCCGGCCGCCACGATCTCCGCGTTCTCCCGCGCGATCTCACGCAATCTGCTGCTCACTCCGCCATCCTGCACACCGCAAGTCCCAGAGGTAAAAGGATTTTGCACCCGCCAGACGGGTAGGCACGGGTGATGTCACGACCGACGTCACGACCGACGACAGGAGAAGAGGACCCGGTCATGCCCAAGGCACCACCCGCCCCCGCACCCACGCCCATATCCGAGAGCCAGGCCGAGGACCTGGTCCACGGCATCTGTTTCAAAACCGGCCCGCCCCGACTTCTCGGTGCCGAACTCGAATGGCTGGTCCTGGACGCCGAGCGGCCCGGTCGCCCCGTCTCCCCCGAGCGGCTGCGCGCCGCGCACAGCGCCGCACGCGCCCTGCCCCTGCACTCCCGGGTGACCGTCGAACCCGGCGGCCAGCTGGAACTCAGCTCGGCCCCCGCCACCTCCCTCAGCCGCTGCGTGGACAGCCTCCAGGCCGATCTGACCGCCGTACGCGCCGCCCTCCTCTCCCAGGGCATGTTCCTGGAGGGCCGCGGCCAGGATCCGCGGCTCCCCCACCGCCGCCTGCTCGCCAGCCCGCGCTACGACGCGATGGAGGCGTATTTCGACCGCACCGGCCCGGCCGGGCGCGCCATGATGCGCGCTTCCGCCTCCGTGCAGGTCTGCGTCGACGCCGGGTACGAGGAACCCGGCGCACTCGGCCACGGCCGGCGCTGGCGGCTCGCACACCTGCTGGGCGCCGTCCTGGTGGCCTCCTTCGCCAACTCCCCCGCGTACGAGGGCCCGTACGCCGGCTGGCGCTGTGCCCGCCAGGGGAACTGGGCCGACATCGACAGCCGCCGCTCCCTCGCCCCGCCGCTGGACGTCCTGCCGCGCGGCGGCTGGACCCGGCAGGCGCTGGACACCGAGGTGATGTGCATCCGGTCGTACGACGGCGAGCCGTGGACGATCCCGCAGGGCCTGACCTTCCGCGACTGGCTGCGCACCGGCGGCCACCCGGCGCACCCGGGGCTGCGGCCGCCCACCGCGGAGGACCTGGACTACCACCTGACCACGCTGTTCCCGCCGGTGCGGCCGCGCGGCCACCTGGAGCTGCGGATGATCGACGCACAGCCCGGTGACGACGGCTGGCTGGTCCCGGTGGCGGTCGTGCACGCGCTGTTCGACGATCCGGAGGCCGCCGAGACGGCGTACCGGGTGACCAAGGCGCTGGCCGACACGTACGGTTCCGCCCCCGCGCCCCGCAATCCGCTGTGGCGGTCCGCCGCCCGGCGCGGCCTGAGCGATCCGGAGCTGCGGGCGGCCGCCAAGGCCTGCTTCCGGGCCGCCGCCGAGGCGCTGCCCCGGCTCGGCGCGAGCGCCCACGTCCGCGAGACGGTCGGCGCCTTCACCGAGCGCTTCGTGCTGCGCGGCCGCTGCCCGGCCGACGACCCGCCGCAGCCCGCGTCCGCCACCACCGGGAAGGAGGCCCGCCGATGACCACCGAATCCCATCCCGGCCTGCGGGAGCGGGCGGCCGCCGCGCTGACCGCAGCACGGGCCCGGACGGCCGCGCTCACCGACGCGGTGACCGACCAGGACCTCACCGCGCAGCACTCCCCGCTGATGTCCCCGCTGGTCTGGGACCTGGCGCACATCGGCAACCAGGAGGAACTCTGGCTCCTCGGGCGGGTCGCCGGACGCGCGTCGATGCGCCCGGAGATCAACCCCCTCTACGACGCGTTCGAGCACCCCCGCTCCGAGCGGCCGAAGCTGCCGCTGCTCGGCCCCGCCGAAGCCCGCCGGTACGCGGCCGAGGTACGCGGCAGGGTCTTCGACCTGCTGGAGCACACACCCCTGGAGGGCAGTGCGCTCCTCGACGACGGCTTCGCCTTCGGGATGATCGCCCAGCACGAACAGCAGCACGACGAGACGATGCTGATCACCCATCAGCTCCGGCGGGGCGAGCCCGTACTGGCCGCCCCGGAGCCCGATGCCCCGTACGATCCGCCGCCGGCGGCCGAAGTCCTCGTACCCGGTGGCCCGTTCACCATGGGGACCTCGGCCGAGCCGTGGTCGCTGGACAACGAGCGGCCCGCGCACACCCGGGACGTCGCACCGTTCTGGATCGACACCGTGCCGGTGACCAATGCCGCGTACCAGGCGTTCATCGCGGACGGCGGCTACCACGAGCCCCGCTGGTGGGCCGCGCCCGGCTGGGCCCAGATCCGCGAGCACGGCATCGAGGCACCACTGTTCTGGCGCAGCGAGGGCGGCCAGTGGCTGCGCCGCCGGTTCGGGGCGACCGAACCGGTCCCGGACGACGAACCGGTGCTGCACGTCAGCTGGTACGAGGCGGACGCCTACGCGCGCTGGGCGGGGCGCCGGCTGCCCACCGAGGCCGAGTGGGAGAAGGCCGCCCGGCACGACCCCGCCACCGGCCGCTCCCGCCGCTACCCATGGGGCGACACGGAACCGGACCCGGTCCACGCCAACCTGGGCCAGCGCCACCTGCGTCCGGCCCGCGCCGGCAGCTACCCGGCCGGGGCCTCCCCGCTCGGGGTGCGCCAGCTGATCGGCGACGTGTGGGAGTGGACGGCTTCCGATTTCCTGCCGTACCCGGGGTTCCGGGCCTTCCCGTACCGCGAGTACTCGGAGGTGTTCTTCGGCCCCGAGCACAAGGTGCTGCGCGGCGGTTCCTTCGCGGTGGACCCGGTGGCCTGCCGGGGCACCTTCCGCAACTGGGACCTTCCGGTGCGGCGGCAGATCTTCTCCGGCTTCCGCACCGCGAGGGACGTCTGATGTGCCGTCACCTTGCCTACCTGGGCCCGGAGATACCGCTCGGCCGGCTGCTGATCGATCCGGAGCACTCGCTGGTCCACCAGTCCTGGGAGCCGCGCCACCAGCGCAGCGGCACGGTCAACGCCGACGGCTTCGGCGTCGGCTGGTACGCGGAGGGCGACCCGGTGCCCGCGCGCTACCGCCGGGCCGCGCCGGTCTGGTCCGATCTGACCTTCGCCGACCTCGCCCGCGTGGTGCGCAGCGAGGCCGCGCTGGCCGCCGTACGCGACGCCACCCTGCCGGGGGCCGACGGGGCGGCCGCGGCGGCTCCGTTCGCGGACGGTCCCTGGCTGTTCAGCCACAACGGCGCGCTGCGGGACTGGCCGGACTCGGTGGCCCCGCTGGCGCGCGGCCTGCCGCCCGTGGAACTCCTCCAGCTCGCCGCGAGCACCGATTCGGCGCTGGTCTGGGCGCTGGTCCTGCACCGGCTGCGGGCCGGGGCGGACCTCGGCCCGGCTCTGGGCGAAACGGTCCTGGAGCTGGCCGCGGCCGCACCCGGATCGCGCCTGAACCTGCTGCTGATGGACGGTACGGCCATCGCCGCGACGGCCTGGGGCGATTCGCTCTGGTACCTGGCCGACGAGGCGGCGCGGCGCACGGTGGTGGCGTCCGAGCCGTACGACGACGACTCCCGCTGGTGCGAGGTGCCCGACCGCACCCTGCTGACCGCGACCCGTACCCGGGTCGTGCTGACCCCCCTCAAGGAAACCCCGCCGGGGGACAAGGAGTGCCCGTGAACGACTTCCAGATGACCCGGACCCTCGACGAGCACGCCGCGGAGACGGCGCTGCGCGCGGACGTGCTGCACGGGCTGACGCAGACCCCGAAGGTGCTGCCCCCGAAGTGGTTCTACGACGCGCGGGGCAGTGAACTCTTCGAGGAGATCACCCGGTTGCCCGAGTACTACCCGACGCGCGCGGAGCGGGAGATCCTGCTGGAGCGGGCGCAGGAGATCGCCTCGGCGAGCGGGGCGCGGACCTTGGTGGAGCTGGGCTCCGGCTCCTCGGAGAAGACCCGGCACCTGATCGAGGCGATGCCCGCGCTGGACACCTACATCCCGGTGGACGTGAGCGAGAGCGCCCTGGCCGGTGCGGCCGAGACGCTGCTGGCGGCGCATCCGGGGCTGCGGGTGCACGCCCTGCTGGCCGACTTCACCAAGGCGCTGGTGTTGCCCGAGTCCCCCGGGCCCCGGCTGGTGGTGTTCCTGGGCGGCACGATCGGGAACCTGCTGCCGCCGGAGCGTGCGGTGTTCCTGGCGTCCGTCCGGGCGATGCTCTCGCCCGGGGACACGCTGCTGATCGGCACGGACCTGGTCAAGGACGAGGCCGTGCTGGTGGCGGCGTACGACGACGCACAAGGGGTGACCGCAGAGTTCAACCAGAACGTACTGGCCGTGATCAACCGCGAGTTGGGCGCGGACTTCCACACCGCCGACTTCGCGCACGTGGCGGTGTGGAACCGGGAGCAGGAGTGGATCGAGATGCGCCTGCGGGCCCGGTCGGAGCTGCTGGTGAAGATCCGGTCGCTGGACCTGGTGGTGCCGTTCGCGGCGGGTGAGGAGATCCTGACGGAGGTGTCCGCGAAGTTCCGTCAGGAGGGCGTGCGCAGGGAACTCTCCGCGGCGGGACTGGAGTTGGTCCAGTGGTGGACGGACGCGGCGGGCCGGTTCGCGCTGTCCTTGTCGGTCGCCGACGGCGCGGAGCGCTGAGCCGGGATGCCGGGCAGGGATGAGGCGGAGCCGATCGCCGCCTGAGCCGCGGCCGCGAGGTCCCGCCGGTGCCCGTGCCGGCCCGGCGGGATCCGCGGCAGCAGCGTGACCTCGGCGCGTACGCCGCGGGCCCGCGCGATCCGCCAGAGCGAGGCGGTCAGCGGGTCGTCCCCGACGAAGGCGGGCTCCCCGGCCGCCGCCCCGTCACACCGCAGGTACGCGAGGCGGACGGGCTGTACGGGTACCCGCGCGTCCAGGGCCGACTGGAAGGCCGCCCTGCGGAAGGCGCCCTGGGCGCGCCCGCACCAGGTGGAGCCTTCGGGGAAGACGGTGACCCGGTCCCCGGAGAGCAGCGCCCGGGTGAGGGTGTCGACGGTGGCGGGCAGGGCGCGGATCCGCTCGCGTTCGATGAACAGGGTGCCGGCCCGTGCGGCGAGGGCGCCGAGGACCGGCCAGGCCCTGATGTCGCTCTTGGCGAGCATCCGGCAGGGCAGAACGGCCGCGACGAGCGGGATGTCCAGCCAGGAGATGTGGTTGGCGACGATCAGGCGGCCGCCGCCCCGGCCCGGGCTGCCGTGCACGGTGATCCGTATGCCGAAGGCACCGACCAGCGCGGCCGACCAGGCCCGCACCACCGCGTGCCGGGGCCGGGCCGGCAGCAGCCGTACCGGCGGGGCGCCGAGGATCCCGGCCAGGATCAGCAGGACGGCGGCGCCGAGCCGGAGCACCGCGAGCGGGAGGCCCGCCGTGCGTCCCGCGTGGCCGGCGCAGGCCTCGGGGGTGCAGGGCGAGGTGGGGAGCCAGACGCTCATGCGCCCGGGGCGAGCGAGAGGAAGTGCTTGAGGTAGCGCGGGTTCGTGCGGCGCAGGGAGAGCAGCACGTACAGGTCGGCGCAGCCGAACGCGGCGTCGAAGGCGGGCTCGCCGCAGACCCAGGCGCCCAGGCGCAGGTAGCCGCGCAGCAGCGGGGGCAGTTCCATGCGGGCGGGGAAGGTGATGCCCTCGGGGTTCCAGGGGACGTGGGGGGTGACCCGGTACTCCTGGGGGGCCGAGGCGCGGGCCAGGGCCGCCTCGCGGGTGGCGGCCGCCAGGACCCCGCCGTCGGCGAGCGGTATCGAGCAGCAGCCGGCGAGCCAGTTGTGCCCGGAGCGGTCCATGTAGCGGGCGAGGCCGGCCCAAATGAGGGCGATGACGGCGCCGTTGCGGTGGTCGGGGTGGACGCAGGAGCGGCCGACCTCCACCAGGTCCGGGCGGATGGGGGCGAGGGCGGACAGGTCGAACTCGCCCTCGGAGTAGAGGCGTCCGGCGACGGCGGCGCGCTCCGGGGGAAGCAGCCGGTAGGTGCCGACGACCTGCTCGGTCTCCTCGTCCAGGACGAGGAGGTGGTCGCAGTACGCGTCGAAGGAGTCGATGTCGAGACCGGGCTCGGGCCCGTCCAGGCGGGCGCCGAGCTCGCCGGCGAAGACCCGGTACCGCAGGCGCTGGGCGGCGCGCACCTCGGTCTCGTCGCGGGCGAGGCGTACGGCGTAGCGGGGGCCCTGGGCGGTGGCGGTGGCGGTGCCGGTGCCGGTGGCGGTGCCCGTTGCGGTGGGGGAAAGGGGGGACGGGGACAGGGGTGCGATGGTCATGGCGGCTCCTGATCCGGGCGCGGAGAGCCGGGCCGGCAGGTGTGCGGCCTGGCTCCTTTACTTCTTCCGTGACCGGCTGGATTCGACATGACCGCTCAGCGGCACGCGGATGTGCGGACGCTGAACTCGGTGGTGGAGCAGATGGCCCGGGCGGACCGGCGGCGGGTCAGCGGTCGGCGCTGAGCACCTTGCTGATGGCCTCGGAGGCCGTCCGGGCGGCCTCCTTGGGGTCCTGCCCGGTCAGGACGGCCGTCATGAAGGGCTTGATCGGGTTCTTGGCCTCGACCTCGGCCCAGAGGGCGGACTTCGGGGTGGCCCGGCCCTGGGCGGCGCCGACGGCCATCGTGGCGGCGCCCTCGTTGCCGGCGACCACGTGCGCGAGGGTGGTCTTGTTCGGAACGTAGCTCATCGTGCGGGCCAGTTCCGTCTGCCACCTCTCGCTGACCAGGGCCGTGATCACGTCGACGGCTTGTTTGCGCTGCTTCGTGCGCTCCGGGACGATCAGGTCCGAGCCGCCGGTGAACACGGCGCCCGGCTTGTCGGAGGTCTTGCCGGGGATCGGGAAGTAGCCGAGCTTGCCCTTGAGGGCGGGGTTGGCGGCCTCGATCTCGGCGGCCTGGCCGGGCGGGGCGATGATCTGGGCGACCTGGCCGCGGGCGAAGACCTCCGACTGCGGGGGCGTCTCCTCGTCCGCGTCCCTGGGGCCGTCGCCGAGGGCCTGGAGCTGCTTGTAGAACTCCATGCCGGCCAGGGCCTTTTCCTCGTCGAGGGTGCCGACCCACCGGCTGCCGGTCTCGACGGCGAGTTCGCCGCCCTCGTCCCAGATGAAGCCGGCGAGGACGTACCAGTTCTGGCCGGCCAGGTAGATGCCCTGCTGTTCCGGCGTGTCCAGTTTCCGGGTGGTCTGGAGCCACTCCGCGCGGTTCCTGGGGGTGTTCTTGATCCCGGCGTTCGCGAAGAGTTCCCTGTTGTAGATCACGACCCGGTTCGCGGCGTACCAGGGGACTCCGTACTGGGCGCCGTCGATGCTCCCGGGGTCGGACAGGCCCTTGATCCAGTCTTTGCTGCCCCATTCGCGCAGCCCCTCGAGGGTGAGCTCTTCGAGCCCGCCGGTCTCGATGTACTGGGCCACCTGGGTGTTGCCGACCTCGATGACGTCGGCCGCCTCCTTGCTGCGGCCCTCCAGCACGGCGTTGACCTTCTCCCCGATGCCCGTCCACTCCTGGATCCTGACGTCCAGGTCGACGCCGGGGTGCTCCTGCTCGAAGGACGCGGTGAACTTGGCGATGAAGTCGTCCGAGGCGCTGCCCTTCATCAGCCAGAGCGTCACCTTCTGCGGGCCTCCGGCCGCGTCGCCCGACTGGCCGCAGCCCGTCAGGGCGACAGCGGCGGCGAGGGCGGTGCACACGGCAAGGAAGCGCATCTTCACGAAAGGTCACCTTCTGGGGACGGATCTCGGATGGCTTGAAATTGGCATAGACCAATGGGCGGGTCAAGGGCCTTTCGCCGGGACTGTTCACGCAAAGTTCGCGGAGCCGGACTTACTGGGGCACCGTAGAACGAGGCAAAAGCCACCCAGCGTCGGGAGACCCCATGTCCAATCACACGTACCGGGTGACCGAAATCGTCGGCACCTCCCACGAGGGCATCGATCAGGCCATCCGCAACGGGATCGCCCGTGCGGGCCAGACCTTGCGCAATCTCGACTGGTTCGAAGTCGTCCAGGTGCGCGGGCACATCGAGAACGGAGCGATCGCCCACTACCAGGTGGGGCTCAAGGTCGGCTTCCGCCTCGACGGCGAGGACTGAGCCGGCGCCCCACGGACTCCCCGGCGCGTTCAGGTCCGCCCTTCACCCTCCTGGGCGGCCTTGAGCTCCGGCGCCTCCGCCGCCCAGTTGGCGAGGACGACCCGGAACCCGGCGCCGCGGGCGGCCTGACAGACCAGTTCGTCGTCGTCCACGAACATGTGCACCTCCCGGCCCCGGGCGATCCGCTGCAGCACCTCCAGCTTGGTCGTCCGGGCCGGGCGCCGGTCCTGGTTCCCGCGCATCCACAGCCGGCCCTCGGGCAGGCCGTGCCGGGTGAGCCAGTCCACCGTGTCCGCCCGGCACCACTCCGGGCGCCCCGTCAGGTACACCACCTCGCAGTCGGCGGCGCTCTGCACCGCCAGGGCCACCCCGCGCGCCAGCGGCGGATCGGCCGGGGCCGCGCCGAAGAAGCCGGGCCAGTCGCGGGGGCGGCGCTCCAGGAAATGCTGGCGGTGGGCGGTGTCCGCCAGGGTGTTGTCGATGTCGAAGACGGCCAGCGGCCTGAGCGTGTTCCGGGTCATCCGGCAACCCTAGGGGGTGTCTGACGGAGGTCCAGCGGGGGAATCCTCGCGCGGCTGTGGTGTTGAGACCTGTGTGATCCGAAAACTCTCGCTGCTCGACCGGTCCCGCACCCGCGAGGGCCACTCGGCCCCGGAGGCCCTGAGGGACACCGTGGACCTGGCCCGGGCGGCCGAGGCCCTCGGCTACCACCGCTTCTGGGTGTCGGAGCACCACAGCGTGCCCGGCGTCGCGGGCTCCGCGCCGACCGTGCTGGCCGCTGCCGTGGCCGCTGCCACCGGCCGGATCCGGGTCGGCACGGGCGGCGTCATGCTGCCCAACCACCAGCCGCTGCTGGTCGCGGAGCAGTTCGGGGTCCTGGAGGCGCTGTTCCCCGGCCGGATCGACATGGGGCTCGGCCGTTCGGTGGGCTTCACCGACGGCATCCGGCGTGCCCTGGGCCGCGGCACCGGGGACGCCGAGCGGTTCGAGGAGCAGCTGGCCGAGCTGCTGGGCTGGCTGGACGGCAGCCAGCAGGCCCATCCGCAGGTGCACGCCCGGCCCGCCGAGGGGCTGCGGATACCGGCGTACGTGCTGGCCACGGGCGAAGGGGCCGGGATCGCCGCGCGGGCCGGGCTGCCGCTCGTGGTCGGAGACCTGCGGGCACGCGGCCGGGTCACGGAGGTCATCGAGAACTACCGCGCGGCGTTCCGGCCCTCCGCATGGGGCGCCGAACCGTACGTGGTGGTCTCCGGGACGGTGGCGGTGGCCGCCACCACGGAGGAGGCCCGGCGGATCCTGGTCCCGGAGGCCTGGTCCCTCGCGCACTCCCGCATCCGGGGCAGCTTCCCGCCGCTGCGGCCGGCCGAGGAGGTCGAGGCCCTGTCCATGACCCCGAAGGAGCGGGAGCTGTACGAGGGCGCCCTGGCCGGGCACGTCCACGGCACGGAGGAGCAGGTCGCGGCGGAGCTGGCCGAGGTCGCCGCGCTGACCGGCGCCGACGAACTGCTGGTCACCACGTCCACCCACGACCGGACGGCGCTGCTGGACTCCTACCGCAGGCTGGCCCGGATCGCGGGCCTCTGACGGGCGAGGCGGCCCTTTAAAGTAGGACGAATGCACCAGCCCGCCGATGCCGGCTCCGCCCGGCCCCGCCCCGCCGACGCCGGTTCCGGCGACGCCCGTCCCGCCGACGCCCGTCCCGCCCCTGATTCCCGCGTGCGCGTGCGGGGCGCCAGGGAGCACAACCTGCGCGGCGTCGACGTGGACATCCCGCGCGACGCGCTGACCGTGTTCACCGGGGTGTCCGGGTCCGGGAAGAGCTCGCTCGCCTTCGGCACGATCTACGCCGAGGCCCAGCGCCGGTACTTCGAGTCCGTGGCCCCGTACGCCCGTCGGCTCATCCACCAGATCGGCGCCCCGAAGGTGGACTCCCTCACGGGGCTGCCGCCCGCCGTCTCCCTCGAGCAGCGCCGCTCGTCACCGGGATCGCGGTCCTCGGTCGGAACGGTGACCCTGCTGTCCAACTCACTGCGGATGCTGTACTCACGGGCCGGCACCTACCCGCCGGGGGCCGGACGGCTCGACTCCGACGCCTTCTCCCCCAACACCGCCGCCGGAGCCTGCCCCTCGTGCCACGGACTCGGCCGGATCCACCGCACCAGCGAGGAACTCCTCGTCCCCGACCCGGGCCTGTCGATCCGTCAGGGCGCCATCGCGGCCTGGCCCGGCGCCTGGCAGGGCAAGAACCTGCGGGACATCCTGGAGGCGCTGGGCCACGACGTCGACCGTCCCTGGCGGGAACTGCCGGCCAAGGACCGCGAGTGGATCCTGTTCACCGAGGAGCAGCCGGTGGTGACCGTGCACCCGGTGCGCGAGGCCGAGCGGATCCAACGGCCCTACCAGGGCACGTACATGAGCGCCCACCGCTATGTGATGCGGACCTTCTCCGACAGCAAGAGCGCCACCCTGCGCGCCCGTGCGGAGGGCTTCCTCGCCGACTCCCCCTGCCCCGTGTGCGAGGGACGGCGGCTGCGCCCCGAGGCCCTGGCCGTGACCTTCGCGGGCTACGGGATCGCCGAACTGGCCGCCATGGCGCTGACCGGCCTGGACGCCGTACTCACCTCCGCGCCCGTGGAGGACGAGGCGGCGCGGGTGCTCGCGCAGGACCTGCGCTCCCGGATCGGGCCGGTGGTGGAGCTCGGGCTCGGCTACCTGAGCCTGGACCGCGCCGCGCCGACCCTGTCCGCGGGCGAGCTCCAGCGGCTGCGGCTGGCGACGCAGCTGCGGTCGGGGCTGTTCGGGGTGGTGTACGTGCTGGACGAGCCGTCGGCAGGTCTGCACCCGGCCGACACCGAGGCGCTGCTCGGCGTACTGGACCGGCTGAAGGAGTCCGGGAACACGGTGTTCGTCGTGGAGCACGACCTGGCGGTGGTGCGGCACGCGGACTGGCTGGTGGACGTGGGACCGCGGGCCGGGGAGCACGGCGGGCAGGTCCTGTACAGCGGGCCGCCGCGGGAGCTGGCCGGTGTGGCGGACTCGGTGACGGCCCGGCACCTGTTCGCGGCGCCGGAGCCCTCCGGGGCGCGGCGGCCGGTGCGCGGGGCCACCGGGTCGGTGCGCCTGAGCGGGGTCGGCCGGCACAACCTGCGGGACGTGCACGTGGCGTTCCCGCTGGGCGTGTTCACCGCGGTGACCGGGGTGTCGGGGTCGGGGAAGTCCACGCTGGTGGGCCAGGTGCTGGCCCGGGAGGTCGCCGAGCGGCTGGCGGAACCGGGCTTCCCCGTACGGCGGCTGGTGGAGGTGGACCAGAAGCCGATCGGCCGCACCCCGCGCTCCAACCTGGCCACGTACACGGGTCTGTTCGACGTGGTGCGCAGGCTGTTCACGGCGGCGCCGGAGGCGAGGGCGCGCGGCTGGAAGGCGGGCCGGTTCTCCTTCAACGTGCCGGGCGGCCGGTGCGAGACCTGTCAGGGCGAGGGGTTCGTCTCGGTGGAGCTGCTGTTCCTGCCGAGTACGTACGCCCCGTGCCCCGAGTGCGCGGGCGCGCGGTACAACGCCGAGACCCTGG
This sequence comes from Streptomyces sp. NPDC046303, assembly GCF_055588085.1. NCBI lineage: Bacteria > Bacillati > Actinomycetota > Actinomycetes > Kitasatosporales > Streptomycetaceae > Streptomyces > Streptomyces sp. NPDC046303. The sequence continues at coordinate 13,667 of NZ_JBVJFA010000010.1, read as the reverse complement.
AGGTCCGGTACGCGGGACTGAACATCGCGGAAGTGCTCGGGCTGACGGTGGAGTCGGCGGCCGGCTTCTTCTCGGAGGTCCCGGCGGCGGCGCGCAGCCTGCGGGCGCTGGAGGACATCGGGCTGGGCTACCTGCGGCTCGGGCAGCCGGCCACCGAGCTGTCGGGCGGCGAGGCGCAGCGGATCAAGCTGGCCACGGAGCTGCAGCGGCTGCGCCGGGACCACACGCTGTACCTGCTGGACGAGCCGACGACCGGGCTGCACCCGGCCGATGTGCGGGTGCTGCTGCGGCAGTTGCACGGGCTGGTGGACGCCGGGCATTCGGTGGTGGTCGTGGAACACGACATGGAGGCGGTGGCGGGCGCGGACTGGGTCATCGACCTGGGTCCGGGCGGCGGCACGGAGGGCGGCCGGATCGTCGCCTCGGGCACCCCGGCGCAGGTCGCCGCGGCGGGGACGGGCCGCACGGCGCCGTACCTGGCCCGGGCCCTCGGCGGGTAGCGGGCCACGGCCTGGGTCGTCTCTAGGCGTCGCCCGAGAGGAGCTGCTGGGGGATTTCGCGGAAGCTCCAGCGGCCCTGGCGGCGGGTGAACATCCACACGAGGTCGTAGCGGTCGGGCCAGGTGGCGGGGACCCCGAGGACCTCGTGGGCGCCGAGGGCGCGGACCAGCCGGGGGATGCCGTTGTGCTCCCAGCAGATGAGCACGGGCATCGGGGCGAGCAGCGCGGCGTGGGCGAGGGCCGGTTCGGCGCCGACGGCGAACTCGGCGCGCACCGGGGTGCGCAGCGCGGTGGCCAGCGCCGCGACGGTCTGCTTGCAGCGGGCGGGTGCCGTGCCCTTGCCGCCGGCCGCGAAGACGGCGGCGGGGCGGGGCAGCGAGGAGCCGCGGGCCGGCGGGAAGAGCCGCGGGAGCTCCTCGGAGCGGCGCCAGCCGCGGCCGGCCAGCGAGCCGGGGTCGTCCTCGCCCTCCTCGTCCCAGCCGGAGTCGCCGGCGTACGGCTTCTCCGCGTGCCGGATGACCATGATCAGGGCGTCCTTGGCCACGGTCCGCGGGCCGGGCGCCGGCCGCGCGGGCTCCTCCCCGGCGCAGCCGGCCACGGCCAGCGGGGCGAGGGCCGCGGCCAGCACGGCTCGGCGGCGCGGTCCGGACCCTGTAGGGGGATGGGGCATGGGTGCACTGTCCCCCACGGCCCGGGCCGCGCCGGGGCGCGGCGCGGCGTACGGCCCGTACGTGCGCCCGGTCGGCGGATCGGGTCAGCCGGTCGGCCGAGGCCGGTCACAGCACCGGTCCGGTCAGCCCTTGCGGACCGCCCGCAGCCATTCCTTGTTCATGGCGGCGATGGAGGGGAGCGGAATGCCCTTCGGGCAGGCCGTGGCGCATTCGCCGGTGAGGGTGCAGCCGCCGAAGCCCTCGTCGTCCATCGCGGCCACCATGTCCAGGACGCGGCTCTCCCGCTCGGGTGAGCCCTGCGGGAGGACGCCCAGGTGGTTGACCTTGGCGGAGGTGAAGAGCATCGCGGAGCCGTTGGGGCAGGCCGCCACGCAGGCGCCGCAGCCGATGCACTCGGCGTGCTCGAACGCGAAGTCGGCGTCGGCCTTGGGTACGGCGGTGGCGTGCGCCTCGGGAGCGGAACCGGTGGGGGCGGTGATGTAGCCGCCGGCCTGGATGATGCGGTCGAAGGCGCCGCGGTCGACGACGAGGTCCTTGACCACCGGGAAGGCGGCGGCCCGCCAGGGCTCGACGTCGATGGTGTCGCCGTCGGCGAAGGACCGCATGTGGAGCTGGCAGGTGGTGGTGCGTTCGGGGCCGTGGGCGTCGCCGTTGATGACGAGGCTGCACGCGCCACAGATGCCCTCGCGGCAGTCGTGGTCGAAGGCGACCGGGTCCTCGCCGCGCAGGATGAGGTCCTCGTTGAGGGTGTCGAGCATCTCGAGGAAGGACATGTCCCGGGAGATGCCGTCGACCTCGTAGGAGGCCATGGCGCCGGGGGCGTCGGGGCCGTGCTGGCGCCAGACGCGCAGGGTGAGCTTCATGCGTAGCTCCGCTGGGTGGGGTGGACGTACTCGAAGACGAGGTCTTCCTTGTGCAGGACGGGCGCGGCGCCGGTGCTCCGGAACTCCCAGGCCGCGGCGTAGGAGAACTCCTCGTCGCGGCGTTCGGCCTCGCCGTCCGGGGTCTGGGACTCCTCGCGGAAGTGGCCGCCGCAGGATTCCGTGCGGTGGAGCGCGTCGAGGCACATCAGCTCGGCGAGTTCCAGGTAGTCGACGATGCGGTTGGCCTTCTCCAGCGACTGGTTGAACTCTTCACCGGTGCCGGGGACCTTGATCCGGCGCCAGAACTCCGCACGGATCTGCGGGATCCGGTCGAGTGCCTTGCGCAGGCCCCCCTCGGTGCGGGCCATCCCGCAGTACTCCCACATGAGTTCGCCGATCTCGCGGTGGAAGGAGTCGGGGGTGCGGTCGCCGTCGACCGAGAGCAGCCTCGCGAGCCGCTCGCGGGTCTCCCGTACGGCTTCCCGGGCCTCGGGGTGGGTGTCGTCGACGGCTTCCCGGTGCGGGTGGCGCGCCAGGTAGTCGTTGATGGTGGCGGGCAGGACGAAGTAGCCGTCGGCGAGGCCCTGCATGAGGGCGGAGGCGCCGAGGCGGTTCGCGCCGTGGTCGGAGAAGTTGGCCTCGCCGATCGCGAACAGGCCGGGGACGGTGGTCTGGAGGTCGTAGTCGACCCACAGGCCACCCATCGTGTAGTGCACGGCGGGGTAGATCCGCATGGGGACCTCGTACGGGTTCTCGGCGGTGATCCGCTCGTACATCTCGAAGAGGTTGCCGTACTTCTCGGCGACCTTGTCGCGGCCCATGCGGCGGATGGCGTCGGCGAAATCGAGGTAGACGCCCTGGCCGCCGGGGCCGACGCCGCGGCCCTCGTCGCAGACGTTCTTGGCGGCGCGGGAGGCGATGTCGCGGGGCACGAGGTTGCCGAAGGAGGGGTAGATCCGCTCCAGGTAGTAGTCGCGCTCCGCCTCGGGGATCTCGGCTGGGGGGCGGGTGTCGCCCTCGGCCTTGGGGACCCAGATGCGGCCGTCGTTGCGCAGGGACTCGCTCATCAGGGTGAGCTTGGACTGGTGGTCGCCGGTGCGCGGGATGCAGGTGGGGTGGATCTGGGTGAAGCAGGGGTTGGCGAAGTAGGCGCCGCGCCGGTGCGCCCGCCAGACGGCGGTGGCGTTGGAGTTCATGGCGTTGGTGGAGAGGTAGAAGACGTTGCCGTAGCCGCCGCTCGCCAGGACCACCGCGTCCGCGTAGTGGGTGGAGATCTCCCCGGTGACGAGGTCGCGGGCCACGATGCCGCGGGCCACGCCGCCGACGGTGATCAGGTCGAGCATCTCGGTGCGGGCGTGCATCTCCACGTTGCCCGCGGCGATCTGCCGGGAGAGGGCCTGGTAGGCGCCGAGGAGGAGTTGCTGGCCCGTCTGGCCGCGGGCGTAGAAGGTGCGGGAGACCTGGACTCCGCCGAAGGAGCGGGTGTCGAGGAGTCCGCCGTACTCGCGGGCGAAGGGGACGCCCTGGGCGACGCACTGGTCGATGATCTCGACGGAGATCTGCGCGAGGCGGTGGACGTTGGATTCGCGGGCGCGGAAGTCGCCGCCCTTGACGGTGTCGTAGAAGAGGCGGTGCACCGAGTCGCCGTCGTTGCGGTAGTTCTTGGCCGCGTTGATGCCGCCCTGGGCGGCGATGGAGTGGGCGCGGCGCGGGGAGTCGGAGAAGCAGAACTGGACGACGTGGTAGCCCTGTTCGGCGAGGGTCGCGCCGGCGGAGCCGCCGGCCAGGCCGGTGCCGACGACGATGACGGTGTGCTTGCGGCGGTTGGCCGGATTGACGAGCTTGGCCTCGAAGCGGCGGCGGTCCCAGCGGTCCGCGATCGGGCCTGCCGGGGCCTTGGTGTCGACGAGGGGTTCGCCGGTGGTGTAGCGGGTGTAGTCGTGTCCGAGGTCGTTTCCGAGGTCGCTCATGGTCAGTTCACCACTCCGGTCATGACGGCCACGGGGACGGAGACGAAACCCGCGAAGAGGACGAGGGCCAGGGCGTTGGCCAGGAACTTCAGTACCCGCTCGCGGCGGGCGTTGCCCGCGCCGAGGGTCTGGGCGGCGCTCCAGAAGCCGTGCCGGACGTGCAGGCCGAGGGCGGTCATCGCCACGATGTAGATCGTGTTCCCGTACCAGGTGGAGAAGGTGGCCAGGACGTTCTCGTACGGGTGACCGGCCCAGGCGCGTTCGTTGACGGTGAGCGTGGTGAGGTCGAGCACGTGCCAGACGATGAAGAGGCCGAGGATGACGCCGCCCCAGCGCATGGTGCGGGTCGCGTAGCCGGCCTTCCGGCGCTTGTGGGCGTACTTCACCGGGCGGGCGCGGATGCCGCGGCGGCTGAGCTGGTACGCGGACACGGCGTGCGCGACGACCGCGGCGAGCAGCACCACGCGGACGATCCACAGGGCCCACTCGTGGTGCAGGAAGGGCGAGCCGAGGGTGCGCAGCCAGTGCGCGTAGCCGTTGAACTCCCCCGCCCCGAAGAAGATCTTGAGGTTGCCGAGCATGTGCACGACGAGGTAGCCGAGCATGATCAGGCCGGATACGGCCATCACGGACTTCTTGCCGACGGATGAGTCCCAGATCGTGCGCGTGGTGGACGGCCGTCGACCCGTCCGCGTTGCCAGAGCCATGTCCTCGACGGTAAGGACCAAAGTCCCGAAAGGTCCAAGACATGATTAAGCTAATCTCCATAGGGTCTGCCTATGGAGGCCTATGCTGGGGCTCATGCAGTTCCAGCAGCTCCTCTACTTCGTCGCCGTTGCCGACACCCGGCACTTCACGCGGGCCGCAGAGCAGGTCCATGTGGCCCAGCCCTCGCTGTCGCAGCAGATCAAGGCATTGGAGCGGGAGCTGGGCGCCGAGCTGTTCAGCCGGGCGCGGGGCAACATCGCGCTGACGGACGCGGGCGAGGCGCTGCTGCCGCTGGCCCGGCGGATCCTCGCGGACGCGGACACGGCGCGGCTGGAGGTGCAGGAGCTGGCGCAGCTGCGGCGCGGGCGGGTCCGGCTGGGGGCCACGCCCAGCGTCTGCACGGGCCTGCTGCCGGACGTGCTGCGCGCCTTCCACAGCGCGCATCCGGGGATCGAGCTGCTGATCGAGGAGAGCGGTTCCCTCGATCTCGTACGGGAACTGGCGCGCGGCGCCTTGGACCTGGCCCTGATCGCTCTGCCGTTGCCGCCTTCGGCCCCGGCACTGACCACGGTGGAGCTGCTGACCGAGGATCTGGTGGTGGTCTCGTCCGCGGAGGCGCCGGCGCCGGGCGGTGGCGGGGCGCTGACCATCTCCGGGCTGCGCGACGAGCCGATGGTGATGTTCCGGCACGGGTACGACCTGCGGGAGCTGACGGTGGCGGCCTGCCGCGCGGAGGGCTTCGAGCCGGTGTTCACGGTGGAGGGCGGCGAGATGGACGCGGTCCTCGGCTTCGTCCGGGCGGGGCTGGGCCTCGCCGTGGTCCCGGCGATGGTGGTGGACCGCGCCGGGCCGGGCCTGCGGGCGACGCCCTTGGCGGGCTCGCCGCTGCGCCGCACGATCGCACTGGCCCACCGCACCGACGTGGCTCCCCCGCGGGCGGCCCGCGAGCTGAAGCGCATCCTGCTGGGCTGAGCGGCCCCTCTACGGCCGCCATGCCGTCGCGTCGAGACCGCCCGCGCCGCCCTCCGGGTTCGCAGCGCGACGGCTCGTGCGTCCGGCCTTCCGCCGGCGGCTCCCCGTCAGCCGGTTGAACCCATGGGACCGGCTGCACCGGCTGATGCGGCACCGGGGCGTATGGACAGCACCCCGTCGAGCCCGCCGGCCAGCATGCCGAACGCGGAGTTCGCGTCGGCGACCGCCCCCGGATGGACTTGGTCGGCACTCTGCCCGGCGTCGATCCGGCGCCAGTTCTCGCGCCCCAGCTCCTGGCGGACCGTCACGAGGTGCAGCGCCGCCAGCCGGGCGGTGAGCGGCGGGGTTGACTCGGCCTCGAGGGCGGCGGCGAGCAGTTCCACCTCCCGGGCGGTGTAGAGGGCGAGGCGGGACTCCAGGCTGGCGGTGGAGAAGACCAGCCGCTCGAAGGCAAGGACCGCGGGGTGGTCGCAGAGCCCGGTGATCGGGTCCCGTCGGTCGAGGGCCGCCAGGAAGTGCTCGCGCATGGCGCCGACGGGGCCCTGCCCGGCGGGCCGTTCGCGCACGATGCGCGCCGCCTCGTCCTGATGGTCGGCGAACTGGTCCAGGACCAGGTCCTCCTTGGTGGGGAAGTAGCGGAACAGGGTGGGTTTGGAGACTTCCGCCGCCGCGGCGACATCCGCCACGGAGACGGAGTCGAAGCCCTGTTCCAGGAAGAGTTCGAGCGCCGTGGCCGCCAGTCGGCGGCGCGTACGGAGCTTCTTGTTCTCGCGCAGACCCGTCGTGTTGTCCATGCTTCACACCCTAGCACGTTCCGTTACCGAGTCACGTATCGAACTTGGTTATTTTTTTGACCGGGTTGCTTTTTTGCCGCCGAGCCGCTTTCCTGGAAGTCATCGATGCGACGAGAGGACTTCCGATGACCGACGTACTGATCGCGGGCTCCGGCCCCACCGGACTTACCCTGGCCTGCGAACTGGCCCTGCGCGGCATCGCCGTCCGGATCCTCGAGCGGCGTTCCGGACCCCACCGCGAGTCCCGGGGCAAGGGCCTCGACGCGAGCAGCCTCGAGGTCTTCGCCCGGCTCGGAGTCGCCGAGCGGCTCTCCGCCATCGGCAACCCCGGCGTCATCCTGCGCAAGTACTTCGACGGCGCCCACATCAACGACACCCCCGCCGGCAGCGGCGGCCTCCTGATCGGCCAGTGGCAGGTCGAGGAGGCCCTCCGTGAGCGGCTGGCCGGCCTCGGCGTTCCCCTCGAGTACGACGCCGCGGTGGTCGGGATCGCCCAGGACGCCGGCGGGGTCACCGCGCGGCTGGCCGACGGCCGTTCGGTCCGCGCGCGCTACGCCGCGGGGTGCGACGGCGGCCACAGCGCGATCCGCGAGCTCCTCGGGATCCCCTTCCAAGGGCGGACGGAGGAGAAGGTGTCGATGGTGCTGGGGGACGTGACGGCGCCGGGGCTGAGCCGGGACTACTGGCATCAGTGGTTCACCTCGGACGGCGGCGGCATACTGCTCTGCCCGATACCGGGGACGGACTGCTTCCAGCTCCAGGCCCCGCCCGAGCCGGACGAGCGGGGAGAGCCGCTGCCGCCCTCGATCGAGAGCTTCCAGCGGCTCTTCGACCGGCACGCCCGCTTGCCGGGGATCCGGCTGGCGGATCCGACCTGGCTCTCCTCGTGGCGGATCAACGTCCGCATGGCCGCCCGGATGCGCGAGGGCCGGGTCTTCCTCGCCGGCGACGCGGCGCACGTCCACCCGATAGCCGGCGGACTGGGCATGAACACCGGGATCAAGGACGCGGCCGCTCTCGCCCGGACCCTGGCCGCCGCCGTCACCGGCCCGGCTGCGGAGGGTGTGCTCGACGCGTACGAGGCCGAGCGCCTGCCGGTGGCGGCCGAGGTGCTCGCCGACACCTCCCGGCGGATGGAGCGGGTCATGGTGGCGGTCCGCGAGCCGGGGCGCGGGACGGAGGCGGGCATGAGCTGACCGGCAGCCCACTCGCCCGCCCCGCCCCGGCGCCCGCCCCGGCGTTCGATCCAGCGTTCGCCCCGGCGTTCGGCCCGCCGCCCGCTCCCTGGGCGGGTGGGCGGTCGGAGTCAGGACGGTGTGGGTACGGCGTCCGAGAGGGAGAGGGTGTGGATGCGGTCGGGGGCCCCCGGGCGCGCGTAGTACCAGCCCTGGGCGGTGTCGCAGCCGAGGTCGCGCAGCTGGGCGGCCTGGGCTCCGGTCTCCACTCCCTCGACGGTCACGGCGAGTTCGAGGCTGTGGGCGAGGGCGACGATCCCCTCCACGATCTTGACGTCGACCGGATTGGCCGGGCTCTGCTGCATCCCCTGGGTGAAGGAGCGGTCCAGCTTCAGGACGCTGACCGGGAGGCGGCGCAGGTTGGCCAGGTTCGAGTAGCCGGTGCCGAAATCGTCAAGGGCGATGTCCACGCCGAGGGCGGCGAGCCGGCGCAGCGGTTCGAGGAGTTGGTCATCGGCACCGATCAGGGCCGACTCGGTGACCTCCAGGCACAGTGCGCCCGGGGCGAGGCCCGACTTCTCCAGGACGGCGACGGTGTCGGCGACCAGGCCGGGGTGGTGCAGCTGGGTCGGTGAGAGGTTGACGTTGATCCGCAGGGACGAGCCGCCGTGCTGGCGCTGCCAGTTGCGGGCCTGCCGGACGGCCTCCTCAAGGACCCAGCGGCCGAGCGGCACGATCAGCCCGGTCCGTTCGGCGAGCGGTATGAAGCGGTCCGGGCCGAGCACCCCGTACTGCGGGTGCGACCAGCGCACCAGCGCCTCCGCGCCGTGCACGCTGCCGTCGTGCATGTGGACCAGCGGCTGGTACTCGATGAAGAACTCGCCGCGTTCCAGCGCCGCCGGCAGGGCGTTGGTCAGCCCGTGGCGGGTGATGGCCCGGGCGTCGGCCTCGGCGTCGGCGAACTCGAAGCGGTTGCCGCCGGCCGCCTTGGCCCGGTACATCGTGATGTCCGCGCTGCGCAGCACCTCCGCCGGGGTGCGCTCGCGGGCCGGGCCCTCGACGATGCCGATGCTGCCCCGGACCGTCAGCTCGCGGCCTTCCAGCCGGATCGGCGTCGACAGCGCGGACAGGATGCGCACCGCGAGGTCGGTCACCTCCTGCTCGGTGTCGGGACCGGTGGTCAGGGCGACGAACTCGTCCCCGCCGAGCCGGGCGACCACCTCGCCGGGGCCGGTCGCGCAGCTCTGCAGCCGGTCCGCGACCTCCACCAGCAGCCGGTCGCCCGCCGAGTGGCCGAGGCTGTCGTTGACCGCCTTGAACCCGTCGAGATCCAGGTAGCACAGGCCGAAGCGGCTGCCCCCGGCCCCGCTCAGGGCCTTCTCCAGCCGTTCGAAGAACAGCGTCCGGTTGGGCAGTCCGGTCAGGGCGTCGTGGGTCGCCTCGTAGCGCAGGCGCAGGTTCAGCAGGCGGCGTTCGGTGGTGTCCTCCATCAGCGCCAGCTGGTAGCGCGGCGCCCCGTCGGCGTCGCGCAGCAGCGACACCGTCAGGTTGGTCCACAGGACGGTGCCGTCGTGCCGGTAGTACGGCTTTTCCACGCGGAAGTTCTCCCGCTCGCCGCGCACCAGTTCCCCGTGCATCCGCCAGACGTGCGGGGTGTCGTCGGGGTGTCCCCACTCGCTGACCTTGCGGCCCCGGACATGTCCTTCCAGGCCGCCGAACATCTGCAGCAGCGCGTCGTTGACCTCGAGGATGTTCCCGTCCAGGTCGGCGATGCCGATGCCGACGGCCGCGCCCTCGAAGACCGCCCGGAACCGCTCCTCGCTCGCGTGCAGGGCCTGCTGCGCGTCGATGCGGGCGGTCAGCGCCGAGCGGGCGATGGCCTCCTGCTCCTTGAGGGTGCGCTCGCGCAGGGCGCGTGCGAAACCCGCCGCGATCCCGTGCTGGAGCCGCGCACAGCGGGACCGGTACTCCTCGGTGTCGTCCGCACCCGAGCCCCCGGGCCAGCCGGGCCCGCAGTAGAGCACCAGGTACGACTCGATCACCCCGAGGGTGCCCGACAGCGCCTCGGGGTCGGTGCAGTGCACGGCGACGAGCTCCGCGCCGACCCGCTGGGCAACGGCGGCATCGAAGGGCCGGGCGTGCAGGGCCTCGGCGAGCGTGCGGGTGAGCGGGACCAGATGCCGTTCGAACTCGGCACGGGTCAGCGACGTCGCCGTGACCGGAAAGATCGCCCGCCCCCAGATGGTCGCGAAACGGGCGATCCGGTCCTCGATACCGCCTTTGGGAGCCGCCGGCGGCTCCGCCACCGCGGACTCCGCCACCTCGGGCCCGGGGGCCGGCCCGCCGGCGGGCGCCGGGGCGGCGTCCGGCGCGCCCGCCGTCTGTGCAGGAAGTCTCACGCCTTGCGTCCCACGCCGCCGTAGCCGGAAAAGGCGTACGGGTCCTCGTGGACCGCGCCGTCCTCGGCGGACTCCGCGCGGTCCGGCCGCCAATCGGGCATGGACACCAGACCCGGCTCCAGCATCTCGAACCCCTCGAAGAAGCCGCGGATCTGCGCCCCGCTGCGCATGACGAGGGGGTTGCGGATGTCCCGGTAGACGCCGACGGCCCCGCCCGCGACCTCCTCCGTGAGCGGGATCCCCTCGAACGAGGCGTGGGTGAGGATCAGCAGGCTGCCGGGGGCCAGCGCGTCGCGCAGCTCGGCCACGGCCGTGTACGGGTCGTCCGCGTCCTCCAGGAAGTGCAGGACGGCGACGAGCAGGAGGGCCACCGGCCGGTCGAAGTCGAGCAGCCGGGTGACCTCCGGGGCGGTCAGGATGTCCTGCGGCTTGCGGAGGTCGGCGGCGACGACGGCGCTGCGCTCGTCACCGGCCAGGACGGCCTGACTGTGCGCGACGGCCACCGGGTCGTGGTCGACGTAGACCACGCGCGCCTCGGGGCTGGCGGCCTGCGCGATCTCGTGGACATTGCCGAAGGTGGGGATGCCGGAGCCGATGTCCAGGAACTGCGTGACGCCCTCGGCGACGGCGTGCCGCACGGTGCGGCGCATGAATGCCCGGTTGGCCTGCATGATCTTGGGCAGGCCCGGCATGAATTCCATGGCCCGGCGGGCCGCCTGGCGGTCGACCTCGAAATTGTGCGAGCCGCCCAGGTAGTAATCGTAGATGCGGGACACGCTCGGCACCGATATGTCGATGCCTGGCGGGGCCCAGGCGGGGCGCTCCATCGGGGTCTCCAAGCGTTGTTCCTACGGTGGTCCGTCCGCGGTCGGACTCCTGTCCGAGCCGAATGTACTGATCATTGCCCAACGGGGCGAGCAAAAGCGGAAATTGGCGATCCGTTCTTCGTCACACACCAAACACGCCTGGCGCACCCGTCCGGGAGAATGATCGATACCGACACATCCCTTTTGGGAATTGCGCGATGAGCGCCCGGACTCGCCCGTCTGGCGACGCACGAGTGGCTCAAACCTTTCTTGTTGACACTCCACCCGTTCAGGCGAACCGGGGCGGACCCTCGCGTGCGCGGGCATGCGCGAGCCCATGCTCCCGGGGTGAACAAAGCCTGTGCCAGACGCCTGCTGGCGGTCCCGGTCCTGTTGTGGGCTGCCCTCTCCGTCACCCCGGCCGTGGCTGATAGCTGCGCCTACGCGACGGCCGGCCACGGCGACGGCGCCTCCGCCGCCACCCTGGTCGCCTCGGCCTCCAGCGGTGGCCGAGGAGGCGGCCCGGGTGGCGGACATCACGGCGGCGAACACGGGGGCAAGCCCGGAGGCCGGACCGGTGGGGGCCACGGACACGGCGGACACCACGGGCACTCCGGACACCCCCACGGACACCACGGACACGGCGGACCCGGCGGGCACGGACACCACTGCCCGCCACCGCCTCCCCCGCCCTGCCCGCCGAAGCCCTCGCCTCCGCCGTCTCCGAAACCCACGCCGAAGCCGACCCCACCGCCGACGCCGACCCCACCGCCCAAGCCCACTCCGCCGCCGCCCGCACCGCCGCCCCCGCCGGCGCCGAAACCCGTACCGAAGCCCGTACCGAAGCCCGTGCCGAAGCCCGCCGCACCGAAGCCGGCGCCGCCCGCGGCCACTCCGCCCGCCCCCACCCCCGTGACGCCGCCGCCCGCGACCAGGCCGGTGGCCCGCCCCACGTACCACGCACCCGCCCGCAAGCCGGTCGAACGTCACATCTCGCCGGTGACCTTCACCTTGCTGACCGCCGCTCCCGCAGTCTTCGCGGTCGCCGCGCTGCGCCCCCGCTAACCCTTCTGCCCCGCCTGTCACCGATTTGGGAGTCATCTTGTCGGAATGGCTCGTCCTGACCCTCGCGATGGCCGCGGCCTGCGCCGTCGTGCTGTCCATCGCCTTCATCAACCACCGCAGGATCGGCGAGGACGACGATCCGAACGAAACCCCGGACGTCATCGAGTACATGACGATGATGATCGGAGTGATCTACGCGATCGTGCTGGGTCTGGCCATCGCCGGTGTCTGGGAGGGCCGCGGAGCCGCCCAGGAGTACGTGCGCCAGGAGGCGCAGGCCCTTCACGAGATCAGTGTCCGCTCCGAGGTCTACCCGGCCGAGGTCCGCAAGAAGATCCGGTCCGACGTCGACGCGTACGTGACGTACGTGGTGGACACGGAGTGGAGAGTGATGGCCGAGCACGGCGAACTCACGGCCCGCGGCGGGGAACTGCTGGAGCAGATCCGCCGGGACGTCACCGACTACGAGCCGCAGACCGACCACGAGGGGCAGGCCTACCAGCCGCTGGTCGACCAGGCGGCCGTGGTGGACGATGCCCGCAGTGCGCGCGGCCAGGGCGCCGGAGCCACGATGCCGGGGGTGGTGTGGTTCGGGCTCATCACGGGGGCCCTGGTGACGGTGGGGCTGATCTTCACCCTGCAGATCCGGCGCTCCTTCCGGGAACTGCTGCTGGCCGGCCTGTTCAGCGCGCTGATCGCCTTCCTGCTGTTCCTGATCTGGGACTTCGACGCGCCCTTCGGGCGGGGCATCTCCGCCACCGCCGAACCCTTCCTCACCCAGTTCCCGCACCTGGGTCTCGGGGACTGAGGGCGCGCACCACCGGCCGGAAGCCTGCCGAAGCCCGCGGAAGCCCGCGGAAGCCCGCGGAAGCCCGCCGAACCTGTCGGGGGACGGCGTCCGGCAAACCGGGGACGGGCCCCCCGTCCCCGGTTCGGCCTAAGCCCATGCCCCATTCGCCCGTTCCTGATCGCGGGCCGCGCCACCCGGACCTAGCGTGGCGGACATCGAGGCGCACGTCCCCCCACGTGCGGAAACCCCTTCCGCGGCTGCTCCTCGGGGATCCGGAGAATCAACCATGGGTGCGATACGTACCTCCGCCACAGCCCTGCTGAGCGCCGGCGCCACGGGCGCCGTACTCGCGCTCGGCATCCTCGGCACGCCCGCCGCGACCGCCGCGACCGCCGTCGAAGCCCGGCAGGTCACTTCGTTCGGGTTCGCCATCACCCCGTCCACGGTCTCGCCCGGCGGCCAGACGGTCCTCTCGGTGACCGGATGCAACGCCGCCTACGCCACCGCCTCCTCCGGCGTCTTCGACACCGTGAGCATCGCCCGCGGCCAGAGCGTACGGGTCACGGTGGACCGGGACGCCCGGCGCGGAGCCGTCTACGCCGTCTCCTTCACCTGCAACGGGGAGACCGGCTCGGGCGATCTGACGATCGCCGGCGGCACGACCAGGCCGACCACCAGTTCCACGCGGACCTACACCCCGGACGCCGCCGTCACCAGCTCCGCGCGGGGCGTTCAGGGTGGCCTCGGCGGCAGCGTGGCCGGCATGAATCCTGTGCAACTCGGTGCGGGCGCCGGCCTGCTCCTCTCCGCCGCGGCCGGTACGGCGTACACCCTGCGCCGCCGCGCGAGCCGCCGCGGCCATTGAATCCCCCGCCGCCCCGCGCTGTCGTTCCGGTGCGGATCGCCGGTAGCCGGTCGTCCCGGGTTTCTGCCAGCTACCCAGCAGCCCCACGA